>NZ_JBHVWC010000017.1:61057-112847 GCF_042882445.1 Kitasatospora sp. NPDC058218
CCCCCGGGTGGGCCCCGCCGCCGGTCGCTCGGCCGGTCGGGTGCTCAGCCGTCCAGGCGGTCCACCGCGGTGACCCGCAGGACCGCCCGGCCCTCCTCGTCGGAGCCGTACAGGTCGACCTCGGCGCTGATGCCCCAGTCGTGGTCGCCGGCCGGGTCGTCGAAGATCTGCCGGACCTTCCAGGAGGAGTCCTCCTCCTCGATCAGCAGCATCTTCGGACCGCGCGCGTTCGGGCCGGTCCCGAGGTCGTCGTGCTCCTCCCAGTACCCGTCCATCGCGTCCGCCCAGCGGTCCGCGTTCCAGCCGTACTCGCCGTCCAGCTCGCCGAGGGCGGCGTAGTGCTCCAGCGCGGCCAGCTCGACCCGGCGGAACAGTTCGTTGCGCACCAGTACCCGGAACGCCCGCGCGTTGGCCGTCACCGGGGCCGGCTTGTCGTCCAGCGTGACCTCGGGGGCCTGCGGGTCGGTCGGGTTCGCCAGCTGCTCCCACTCGTCCAGCAGGCTGGAGTCGACCTGGCGGACCAGCTCGCCGAGCCAGGCGATGACGTCCTTGAGGTCGTCGGTCTTGATGTCGTCGGGGACGGTCTGCTCCAGCGCCTTGAAGGCGCCGGCCAGGTAGCGCAGCACGATGCCCTCGGTGCGCGCCAGGTCGTAGTGGCCGACGTAGTCCGAGAAGGTCATCGCCCGCTCGTAGAGGTCGCGGACCACGGACTTCGGCCGCAGCTCGTGGTCGCCGATCCACGGGTGCGCCCGGCGGTACACCTCGTAGGCGTGGGTGAGCAGCTCCTCCAGCGGCTTCGGGTAGGTGATGTCCTGGAGCCGCTCCATCCGCTCCTCGTACTCGATGCCGTCGCGCTTCATCTCGCCGATGGCCTCGCCGCGCGCCTTGTTCTGCTGGGAGGCGAGGATCTGGCGCGGGTCGTCGAGGGTGGCCTCGACCACCGAGACGACGTCCATCGCGTACGAGGGCGAGGCCGGGTCGAGCAGCTCGAAGGCGGCCAGCGCGAAGGTGGAGAGCGGCTGGTTGAGCGCGAAGTTCTCCTGGAGGTCGAGGGTGAGCCGGACGATCCGGCCCTCCGCGTCCGGCTCCGGCAGCCGCTCGACCACGCCGCCCTGCAGCAGCGAGCGGTAGATCGCGATGGTGGTGCGGATGTGCCGGCGCTGCGCGCCGCGCTCCTCGTGGTTGTCGGTGAGCAGCTTGCGCATCGCCTCGAAGGCGTTGCCGGGCCGGCCGATCACCGACAGCAGCATCGCGTGGCTCACCTTGAAACGGGAGACCAGCGGCTCGGGGTCGGCGGCGATCAGCCGTTCGAAGGTCTCCTCGGACCAGCCGACGAAGCCCTCCGGTGCCTTCTTGCGGACGATCTTGCGCTTCTTCTTCGGGTCGTCGCCCGCCTTGGCGACGGCCTTGTCGTTCTCGATCACGTGCTCGGGCGCCTGGGCGACGACCTGCCCGACGGTGTCGAACCCGGCCCGCCCGGCCCGGCCGGCGATCTGGTGGAACTCCCGGGCGCGCAGCACCCGCACCCGCACCCCGTCGTACTTGGAGAGCGCGGTGAACAGCACCGTGCGGATCGGCACGTTGACGCCCACGCCGAGCGTGTCGGTACCGCAGATGACCTTCAACAGCCCCGCCTGGGCGAGCCGTTCGACCAGCCGGCGGTACTTGGGCAGCATGCCCGCGTGGTGCACGCCGATCCCGTGCCGCACGAAGCGGGACAGGTTGCGGCCGAACTTGGTGGTGAAGCGGAAGTTGCCGATGAGGTCGGCGATGGCGTCCTTCTCCGCCTTGGAGCACATGTTGATGCTCATCAGCGACTGCGCCCGCTCGACGGCCTCCTTCTGCGTGAAGTGCACGACGTAGACCGGTGCCTGACCGGTCTTCAGCAGCTCTTCCAGGGTGTCGTGCATGGTGGTGCGGCGGTACTCGTAGAAGAGCGGGACGGGCCGGGTCGCCGAGCGGACCACCGTGGTCGGCCGCCCGGTGCGGCGGGTCAGGTCCTCCTCGAAGCGGCGGACGTCACCGAGCGTCGCGGACATCAGCAGGAACTGCACCTGCGGGAGTTCGAGGATCGGGATCTGCCAGGCCCAGCCGCGGTCCGGCTCCGCGTAGAAGTGGAACTCGTCCATGACGACCTGGCCGACGTCGGCCCGGGCGCCGTCCCGCAGCGCGATCTGCGCGAGCACCTCGGCGGTGCAGCAGATGATCGGCGCGGTCGGATTGACGCTCGCGTCGCCTGTCATCATGCCGACCTGCTCGGTGCCGAACATCTTGCAGAGGTCGAAGAACTTCTCCGAGACCAGGGCCTTGATCGGCGCGGTGTAGAAGGTCCGCTTGCCCTCCGCCAGCGCCGCGAAGTGCGCGCCGGCCGCCACCAGGCTCTTGCCCGACCCGGTCGGCGTCGCGAGGATGACGTTGTTCCCCGACACCAGCTCGATCAGGGCCTCCTCCTGCGCCGGGTACAGCGTGATCCCGCGCTCCTCCGCCCAGGCGGCGAACGTCTCGTACAGCGCGTCGGGGGTGGCGGGCTTCGGCATCAGATCAAGGAGGGTCACCCGGCTATCTTGCCTGCTCGCGTCCACCCCGGGCAAAGCCCGGGGCCGCTCACCGGGCGGGAACGGCGGGCGGGGAGGTCACCGGACCGAGGCCCGCGCAGTGTTCCCCGGCGATCGCCGTCCGCGCGGTGCGCCAGGCGACGGTCACGTGAGGGGCCCGCAACCCGTCGACGCCGGTACCGGTGGCGGCGGCGAGCCGGGCCTCCTCGGTCGTCGGTGCCGCCTGCCGGGCCGCGGCCCCGGCAGGCGGTGGGCGCTGCGTACGGGGTGGCCCAAGGTTCAGCTCCGCGGCACGGTGGGCGCCCGGTCGGGGAGGTGCACCTCGGTGCAGCCTTCCTGGCGGACGATCTCCTGTGCGGTGCGGTGCGCGAGGTCGACGAAGGCCTGGGCCCGCTCCTGGTCCGACAGTCCCGACAGGGTGAGGTCGCCGCTGATGTCGATGCGGCGGTAGACGGCATCGGGCTTGGCCTGGTGCCGGCCGTCGCACCGGAGCAGGACGGTGGGGAAGAAGCCGAGGCGCAGCCAGGCATCGGTTCCGCTGCCGAAGTCGAGCTGCCGGGCCTGCCCACCGGAGACCTTCCTCGTCAGGTCCTCCAGGCCGGACCGGTGCTCGCCCTCGTTCTCCTGCCGGACCTCGATCTGGACGGCGGGTTCGCCGCCCTTGGGCTGCCAGGCGATCGCGCACGTCACGTCGGGCGTCTTCCCGGACAGGTCACCGCCGGTGGACCATTCGGTGCCCTTCCCGTCGTCGCCGACCAGCGGGCGGACCTGGTCGTGGGTGAGCAGACCCCAACAGGCGCTGTCCGGGAGGTCCACCGACTGCCAGGGCTTCCACTGCAAGAGCCCGGCGGCGGCCAGTACCAGGGCGAGGGCGGCCGCTGCGCCGATCTGCCGGGGCCGGGACCGGCGGGCCGGAACGGCGGTTTCCTGCGGCTCGTCAGGCATGCTGGATCACTCCGTAGGTGTCGCGGCCACTGCCGTAGCCGTCCTTGATCTTGCCCGCCGCGCTGGGGGCGAGGTCGTTGATGTACTTCGGGTCCATGCCCTCCCTGGCGGCGGCGTCCCTGATGGCCTGCTCGACGGATCCCTGCGCGCCGGTGACGGCCTTGTTGTAGGCCTCCAGCGCCTCGTTGCTCGCCTGGTTCGTGGAGTCGACGTGATAGCTGTCCGCGACGCCGTCCATGATCTGGTTGACGACCTCGTTGACCATGGGGCCGGCGACGGGCGCGCGCTCCTCCAAGGCCTTGCCGCCGGTCATCTCCCAGATCGCCCCGGCCCATTCCCGCTTTGTGGCGACGGCCTCGTTGTACTCGGCGTCCTTCGCGGTGTGCTTGTTGTAGACCTCGTCGACCATCGCGCTGGTCAGCAGCCCGGTGATCTCCCCGCCGGGCCCGGAGACGTTCTGGATGGCCGCGGTGAGGTCTCCGTGGTCGCCACGGTGGGCGATCACGTCGTTGATCGCCGCGGTGGTGTACGCCTGCTGGGCGGTGGCGATCGAGGCGTAGGCGTCGGGGTTGCGGCCGAGCGTGACGACCAGCCGCTGCACGTCCTCCTTGCCGAGCTCCGTCGGGACGCCGGAGACCGGGAGCTTGACGGTCGAGCCGTCGACGGCGTGCTGGACGTCTCCCATGTACGCGCCGGTCATGTGGGCGAGACTGCCGTTGAGTTCACCGAAGAGTGCGTTGTCCCCGTACAGCAGGCCGGCCGCGTCCTTGTCGCCGAACTTGTGGACGCTCTGCTGCATGATGGCGCCCATCTCCTTGGTGTGCGGCGGCAGCTCGCCCTTCTCGTCGTCGTAAGCCCGGCCCGTGGTCGCCGCCTCCAGGGCGTGGCCGAGGGCTCCCACCTCGAAGGCGTCGGCCGTGCCCGGGTTGGGGCGCAGCGGGTAGGGCATGTCGCGCAGCAGGGAGCGCTCGCCGCTGTCGGTGAGCATGTCGAAGTACTTGTTCTCGCCGCCGTGGCTCTTGACCGTGCCGTCCGGGTTGTAGGTGGTCGGCGGGTCGCTGAAGAACTTGGTGGCCGCCTCGGGGCTGTGGCCGAGGGCCTCCAGGACGGAGGACATCGGGTTGAAGCCGTGGACGTTGCCCTTCTCGTCCGTCACGCCGGTGAACTGGAACTCCTGGAACGGCGAGCCGTGCATCGCCGCGACCGCGTCCCAGCGGCCGGGGTTCTCGTTGGTCAGCTGGGTGACGTGTTCGGCGATCGGGTTGATGAAGTGGGCGTCGTAGTCGCCGTGCCGCAGGATGTTGCCGAGGATCTGGTAGCCGTAGGGGCTGGACTTCGGGTTGGCCTTGGGGTCGAGCGGGATCTGCTCGCCGCCGGCCTTGCGCAGGCGCTGCTCCCACTCGTCGGAGACGTGCGGCTGCTTGTGGCTGTCGGTGGCGGTGGCCAGGGTGAGGCCGAGGCCGTCCTGGATGCCCTTGACGGCGGCCTTGCGGGCCGGGCTGTCGCTGAAGTCGCCGCTCTGCGCCGTCGCGCCGTAGGAGGCGAGGAAGGTGGCCGGGTCCTGCCCGCCGTAGAAGGCGGCCGCGAACTCGTCGTGCGCCTCGCGCAGGGTGCGCGCGATGGCGGAGGCCTCCTCGAAGGCGGCGTGGATCTGGTCGCGGGTCCGGGTGAGGGATCCGGCGGCCGTGTCGGCGCTGGGGCCGTGCCAGCCGGACTGCTGGAGGGGGCCGATGACCTCGTTCTGCATCTTGGTCGAGAGGTCCCACGTGCGGACCATGGCCTCGAAGTCGCTCGCCGCCGCGTTGAGCGAGGCCAGGTCGAGGTGCTGGAGCTGGCTGAACGTCACCATGTCGGTCTGTGCTTCCCCCGGGTCCTCAGGCGTGCTGTTGCGCGAACTGGCTGTGGATCGAGGCCTCGGTCGCCTCGTAGTTCTGCGCGGTGGTCTGCAGGTTCCGGCTGATCGTGCCGATGGCCTGCTCCAGGGCGTGGGTCTGGTCCTGCCAGACGCTCCACGCGTTGTTGAGCCCGGCGCAGAGCCTGAATCCCATCAGCGAGGCGACCGCGCTGTTGACGTGTTCCCAGGGCCGTCCGCATTCGGTGCGGACGGAGCCCTGGAGGGCGGCGGCGTTGGTCCCGGCCGTCCGGAGCAGTCCCGGGTTGGCGGTGACGGTCTGCCCGCCGCCGCCCGCCGGCACGGTGACCGGGGCCGTGGTGCCGGCGGCCGCCGCGGCGAGGTCCGGAAACTGCTTCTTCGCGTCCGCGGTCAGGTTCCCCGAGCTGTCGAAAAGCCAGGGATTCATCCGGCGCTCGAATTCCAGGTCTGCCATCTGTGTATTCCCCCCGGTGTCAGATCGCTGGTGGAGCGTAGCTGATCGAACAGGCGGCCGAAAATGCTTGGGAAGGGCTTTAGGTTCTTTGCGAAATGCTGGCAATTGAAGTGAATCCAAAGCATTGGAAACATGAATTCTGTGCCAACGCGACGTGAATGGTGGATCGAAGATGTGCCGTTTCGCACATTGCCCGGCTCGCGCCCGCCGTGCCAGAGTGCCGGGCATGGCCCACCGCACCGCGTCCGAATCACCCGTCCTCACCCCGGCGGCCGCCGTTCCCGACCCCGCCGCCGTCTTCGACTGGCTCGACGAGACGGCCGAGCTGCGCGCCCGGGCAGGCCTCACCCGGACGCTGCGCAGTCGCCCCGCCGAGGACCAGGTGCTCGACCTCGCGGGCAACGACTACCTCGGGCTGACCCGTCACCCGGCCGTCGCCCGGGCCGCCGCCGATGCCGCGCTGCGCTGGGGCGGCGGTGCCACCGGCTCCCGGCTGGTCACCGGAACCACCGCCCTGCACACCGAACTGGAGGGCGAGCTGGCCGAGTTCTGCGGAGTGGAGGCGGCCCTGGTGTTCTCCTCCGGCTACACCGCCAATCTGGCCGCGCTGACCGCGCTCACCGACCCGGACACCCTGATCGTCTCCGACGCCTACAACCACGCCTCGCTGATCGACGGCTGCCGGCTCGCCCGCGGTGACGTCCACCGCGCTCCGCACAGCGACCCGGACGCCGTCCGTGCCGTGCTCGCCGGGCGCACCCACCGCCGGGCGCTGGTGGTCACCGACTCCGTCTTCTCCGTCGACGGCAACGCGGCCCCGCTGTCCGGGCACTCCGCAGCCGCCCGCGCCCACGGCGCCGCCCTGCTGGTGGACGACGCGCACGGGTTGGGCGTCCTCGGCCCCGGTGGTGCCGGCGCGCTGGCCGCCGCCGGACTCGCCGGCGAGCCGGACACCGTCGCCACCGTCACCCTGTCCAAGTCGCTCGGCTCGCAGGGCGGCGCGGTGCTCGGCCCGCGCCGGGTCATCCGCCACCTCACCGAGACGGCGCGCACCTTCATCTTCGACACCGGCCTGGCCCCGGCCGCCGCCGGGGCCGCCCTCGGCGCGCTGCGCCTGCTGCGGGCCGAGCCGCACCGCGCCGAGCGGGCCCGCGAGGTCGCCCGTGGCCTGGCGGCCCGGCTCACCGCCGCCGGTCTGCGGGCCTCCGCGCCGGACGCGGCGGTCGTCTCGGTCCGGGCCCCCGGCCCGGAGGCCGCCGTCGCCTGGGCCGCCGACTGCCGCCGCGCCGGCCTCGCCGTCGGCTGCTTCCGCCCGCCCTCCGTCCCGGACGGCGTCTCCCGGCTGCGCCTCACCGCGCGGGGTGACCTGACGGACGATCAGATCGCGTACGCGGTGCGGATCATCGCCTCCCTCGCCCCGGAGGGCGCGCACACCGCCTGACCGCAACCGCCCGCCGGTCGGTCCGCGTCCCCCGGGAGGGGCGGTGCGGGCCGACGGGGCGGTGCGGCGAGGGGACGGTGGGATGCGGCGGGTGCGGCGGTTCCTCGGCAGGGCGCTCGTCGTGGCGGCGGCCGTGGCCCTGTGCGGGGTGTGCCTGCCGGCGGTGAGCCGCACCGCCCCGCACGTCGCCCGGGCCGCCGGGTGGTCCGGCGAGCCCGGTTGGTACATCCGCGGGGTCTGCGCGCCGTGGCGCGAGGGTGCGCGTGACGACTGCCCGGGGAGGTTCACCGCCGCGCACGGCGAACCCGTCTGCTCGTACGCGCTCCAAGAGGACGTCAGGGTCCGGACCGTCACCCCCGTCCGGTGCGAGGGCGGCACCTGCCACGCGACCGGGGTGAAGCCGGTCGCGTACTGGGTGGCGATGACCCTGTTCGGGCTGGCCGCCCTGCCGGTGGCGGCCTTCCTGGTCGTCCTCCTCGGCGCCGGGAACACCTGGGCGCGACTGTTCGTGGGGCTGCCCGTCGCTACCGGCGTCGTGCTCGCGGTGGCCTTCCTCTGCCTTCTCGTCTCCGGCGCGGCTGCCGAGAATCCCTGACGGAAGCCCGTCGGGCGGTCGAACCGGGCGGCTCGTCCGTGCGTCCCTGCGACCGGGGCGACGGACGGGGGCGGGGATGGATCCGGACATTCGGCGGGCGCTGGTGAAGGCACTGACGATCGTGGCGGCGATCCTGGCGCTGCTCGGGGTGGGCGGCTGGGGCGCGGTGACGGCCGGGGAGGGCCTCGGGTACGCGGCAGGATTCTCCGGCACGCCCGGGGTGCTGGTCGCGGACCGGTGCCTGCGCACCGACTCCGCCGAGGCCGTCCCGGCCGAGACCGGCGACTGCCGGGGCACCTTCTTCCCCGACGGCGGCGGCCTGCCGAACGAGCACGCCCGGATCGACTGGAAGGTGGAGACCCACACCCGGGTCCGGGTCTCCTGCGAGGACGGCGAGTGCCACCTGGCCGGTACGGCCGGGCTGTTCAAGTGGTTGAGCCTGTTCCTGTTCGCCCTCGCGGCGATCGCGCTCGGCGTGTGTCTGGCCGCCCGGCTGCTGTGCTCGCTGGTCCCCTGGAGGTGGCTGGTGACGGCGCTGGCGATCACCACCGGCGCCCTTCTCACCGGCGCCTTCGCCTTCCTCCTCGGCGGCCTCGCCGCGGGCTGACCCCCTGGTGCACGCCGAGAGCGGCGTGGGCCGCCCGACGGCGGACGACACGCGATCGTCCGCGCCCCGAGGCCGGGCCTCGGGGGCGGTCGCTTGCCGCACAGGAAGTCGGACCGGCCGACTTCCTGCGCGGCAGTACGGCCTCAGAGCCCCGCCAGCTCCAGCAGGAACGTCGTCTCCGCGTCCCGCCGCCCGGCCGCCGCGCGTGGGGCGGCGACGATCACCGCGAGGGCCCGGCACCAGGCCAGGACCCGCTCCGGGTCGGCGCCCGGGACGAGCGCGCTCAGTCCGGCGATCCGCCGGTCCAGGACGGGGCGGTCGGTCACGCCGTCGAGCACCCAGTCCACCAGGTCGAAGTCCGGATCCCCGAGGGTGGGGCGCGGGTCGATCGCCACCGGTCCGGCCGGGCCGTCCAGGACGTTGGACGGGTGCAGGTCCCCGTGGACGAGGGCGAGCTGCCCGCCCGCGGCCAGCTCCCGGGCGAAGGAGCGCGCCCCGGGTGGCACCGCGCCGGGTGCCCGCCGCTCGGTGAGGTCGAAGAGGAACTCCACCCGGTCGCCGAGCGGCCGCAGGGCGAGCCCGTCCACCGGTACCGAGCGCAGGGCGCCGAGCAGCGGCGCCACCTCCGCCGGCCGCCAGGACCGCTGCCGCAGGGTGCCTCCCGGCGCGACGTCCGCCAGCAGCAGGGCGTTCGCCGCCGCGTCCGCCTCCAGGAGCCGTACCACGGACGGCAGTCCCGTCCAGGCCCGCAGGGCCACCGCCTCCTCCGCGGCCACTTCGGGGTCGGGTGTCAGCTTCAGCCAGACGGTGGCGCCGTCGCCGCGCTCGCAGCGGAACACCCGTGACGTCCCGCCGCCGCCGGCCGCACGCAGGGTCAGGCCCCAGCGCCGGGCCAGCTCCTCGACCACCTCCGGCAGCGCCGCGCACCAGGCCTCGGTCGCTGGGCCGAAGCGGACCGTCAGCCGGTCCTGGACCTCGGCCGGCACGGTCACCAGGTCGCGCTGAACCGTCTCGTCCCCGTTCACGGTCGGCCCACCACCAGCAGTGTCTCGGCGCCGACCGGGCGGTAGCCGGCCGCCTGGAAGGCCCGCACGCTGGTGGCATTGCCGGGCGCCTGCTGCGACCAGATCCACTCGCCCTCAGGGAGCAGATGCCGGGCGCTCGTCGCCAGCGCGCGCCCCAGGCCCCGGCCGCGCGCCTGCGGGTCCACCTCGATCGCGCACTCCCACCGCCCGGCCACCCCGCGCCCGAGCACCAGGACCCCGCCGTCGACCGTGAACACCCGGACGTCCTCCCGGTAGCGCAGGGCGCGCAGCACCCGGGGGTGCGCCCGGTCCCGGACCTGGGCCAACGGCAGCGGCGGGTCGCCGGGGAGCCGCTCGGCCACGGTCAGCAGGTCGATGTTGTTGACCACCCGGCCGGTCCGCTCGGCGAACGCGGTCAGGAAGGGCGGGCAGAGCGGCGCGGCCAGCGGGTCGCTCGGCACGGCGGCCAAGACGGCGCGCACCCAGGCCGGGTCCTCGTCGGTGAACACCACGGCGTGTGCCGAGAAGGACAGCACGCCGGCCTCGCGCGCCGACGGCTGCGGCACCACCGTCACCGATCCGTCCGACGGCGGGAACAGCCCGCCCGCCGCGTCGGCCAGGATCTTCCTCAGCCCGTGCCCGCCCACCCCGAACCCCCCTGACGCTCTTCACCCGAAGGACGCCAGCCTAGGTGATCACCGACGGCCGACCGCCCCGCCCCCTGCCCCGTCAGGTCTTCCGCGCCCGGCTCGGCTGCACCCGGCTCGGCTCGCCGGGGGCCTTCGGGTGGTCCGGCGGGTACGGCAGCTCGCCCAGCCCCTCGTCCCGCAGCTGACGCTCGTACAACTCCAGCAGCCCGTCAAGCCGGTAGGCCTTGTCGTCCATCTCCGCCTGCAGGTCGCCGAGTTCGGCGAACCGTGGCGGCACCGTCCGCAGGTCGAAGTCCTCCGGCGTCGCGTCGTCCAGCTCCTCCCATCGCAGCGGCGTCGAGGCGGTCGCCCGGGGGCGGGCGCGCAGCGAGTAGGCGGAGGCGATGGTCCGGTCCCGGGCCATCTGGTTGTAGTCGACGAAGATCCGCTCGCCGCGCTCCTCCTTCCACCAGGCCGTGGTCACCCGGCCCGGCATCCGCTGCTCAAGCACCCGGCCGAGCGCGATCACCGCGTGCCGGCCGTCGGTGAACGTCCACTGCGGTTCCAGCGGCACGTACACGTGCACCCCGCGCCCGCCGGAGGTCTTCGGCCAGCCGCGCAGCCCGTGCTCCTCCAGCACCGCGCGGAGCTCGTGCGCGACCAGCGCGGCGTCGTGGAAGTCGGTGCCCGGCTGCGGGTCGAGGTCGATCCGCAGTTCGTCGATGTGGTCGGTGTCCGAGCGGCGCACCGGCCAGGGGTGGAAGGTCAGGCAGCCCAGGTTGGCCGCCCAGAGCACCGCGGCCGGCTCGGTGGGGCAGATCTCGTCGGCGGACCGCCCGCTCGGGAAGCTGATCCGTGCCGTCGGGAGCCACTCCGGCAGGCCCTTCGGTGCCCGCTTCTGGTAGAAGAACTCACCCGTGACCCCGTCCGGGAACCGCTGCAGCGTGGTCGGTCGGTCCCGCAGCCCGCGCAGCGCCCCGTCCGCCACCGCCAGGTAGTACTGCGCGACGTCCAGCTTGGTGAAGCCGCGCTCGGGGTAGTAGACCTTGTCCGGGTTCGACAGCCGGACGCTGCGCCCGGCGACATCCAGTTCCACGGCTGAGCCCATGCCTCTCACGCTAAGCCCGCTGGACGGGCTCCGCCCGGCGCGCGCCCCGGAACGGTTGGCGCGAGGATCGGAGCCATGGACCTGCCCGTGATGCCGCCGGTGGCGCCGATGCTCGCCAAGTCGGTGGCCAAGATCCCGCCGGGAATGCAGTACGAGGCGAAGTGGGACGGCTTTCGCACCATCGTCTTTCGCGACGGCGACGAGGTCGAGCTCGGCAGTCGGACCGGCAAGCCGCTGACCAGGTACTTCCCCGAACTGGTGGAGGCGCTGAAGCGGGAGCTGCCGCCGCGCTGCGTGCTGGACGGCGAGGTGGTGATCGCCCGGGACGGCCGGCTGCGGTTCGAGGAGCTGCTGGAGCGGATCCACCCGGCGGCCAGCCGGGTGCGGCTGCTCGCCGAGCGCACCCCCGCCTCCTTCGTCGCCTTCGACCTGCTCGCGCTCGGCGGCGCCTCGCTGCTCGACGAGCCGCTCTCGGTGCGGCGCCCGGCCCTGGAGACGGCGCTCGCCGACGCCGCCGACCCGGTCTTCACCGCCCCCGCCTCCACCGACCGCGAGCTGGCGCAGAGCTGGTTCGCCGAGTTCGAGGGGGCCGGACTGGACGGCGTGGTGGCCAAGCCGCTGGACCAGCCCTACCGGCCGGGGGAGCGGAGCATGTTCAAGATCAAGCACGAGCGCACCGCCGACTGCGTGGTGGCCGGCTACCGCGAGCACAAGAGCGGTCCGGTGATCGGCTCGCTGCTGCTCGGCATCAACGACGCCGAGGGGCGGTTGCAGCACGTCGGCGTCTGCGCCGCCTTCTCGATGGCCCGGCGGCGTGAACTCGTCGAGGAACTGGCGCCGTTGCGGATGGACGACGTGTCCGCCCACCCGTGGGGCGGTTGGGCGGACGAGGCCGCCCACGCCGACGCCCGGCTGCCCGGCGCGGTCAGCCGCTGGACCGGCGGCAAGGACCTCTCCTGGGTGGCGCTGCGCCCCGAGCGGGTGGTCGAGGTGGCGTACGACCACATGGAGGGCACCCGCTTCCGGCACACCGCCCAGTTCCGCCGCTGGCGCCCGGACCGCACCCCGGAGAGCTGCACCTACGCGCAGCTGGAGGAGCCGGTCTCCTACGACCTGGCCCGGGTGCTGGGGATCTGACCGCCGGTCGGACCGGCCGCCCGGGCACCGGTCGCGCGTCGGGCGGCCGGCTCCACGGGTCGGTCGGGCCGGATCGGTCAGGCCACCGAGGCGGACGGGGAGGCGCTCCCCGTCGCGGGCGGGAACGAGTAGACGTTGCCCGGCGAGACGATCTCGGTGATCGCCTCGGCGAAGAGCGTGGACGGCTCCTCGCCCTGGGACGAGATGTCGGTGTTCAGCAGCACCACCAGCGTGGCCTGCGCCGACGGCAGGTAGACCACCGCGCTCTGGTAGCCCGGCAGCGAGCCGTTGTGCCCGATCCAGCCGTGGTTGACGAAGAGCCCGAGCCCGTAGCCGACGCCCGGCAACGGTGTGGGCGGTGTCACCAGCCGTTCGGCCTGGGTGGCCGGCTTCAGCAGCGTGCCGGTGGCCAGGACCTTCGCCCACTTCTGCAGGTCGGCCAGGTCGGAGATGACGGCGCCCGCGGCCCAGGCCCAGGACGGGTCCCAGTCGGTGGCGTCCGCGATCGTGCCGTCCGGTGTCTGGTCGGTGTAGCCGCGCGCGTGCGGCTGGGGGAACGACGCGTCGGTCGGGAAGACCGTCCGGCCCAGCCCGGCCGGATCGAACACCTGCTGCTTCAGGAACACGTCGAGCGGCTGCCCGCCGACCTTCTCCACCACCAGGCCGATCAGCACGGTGTTGGTGTTGCTGTACTCGAACCGGGTGCCCGGGGCGAAGTCGGCGGGGTGGTCGAAGGCGTACCCCAGCAGCTGTTGCGGGGTGAAGACGCGGTTCGGGTCGTTGATCACGGCCTGCTGGAAGTTCGGGTCCGCGCTGTAGTTGAAGAGGCCGCTGCGCATGTCGGCGAGCTGGCGCAGGGTGATGGTGTCCCCGTTGGGCACGCCGGCGAGGTACTTGCCGACCGGGTCGTCCAGCCCGACCTTGCCCTGGTCGACCAGCCGCAGCAGCCCGGTGACGGTGAAGGTCTTGGTCTCGCTGCCGATCCGCATGTTCAGCCCGGTGACCATCGGGGTGCCGGCGACCTTGTCGGAGACGCCGAAGGCCTTGAGGTAGCTGCCGTCGGGTGTGGTCAGAGCGACCATCACACCGGGAACGGACGCCTCGCTCAGCACCCGCTGCACCGCCGAGTCCAGCCGTGCGGTGACATCCGGGGTGAGCGCCGCCACGGTGCCGCCGGACGAGGCCGAGGAGCCGGACGCGCCTGCCGAGCCGGATGCGCCGGTCGACCCGCTCGGTGACCCGGCCGAGGAGTCGGAGGCCGTCGCCGAGGGGCTGAGCGCAGCGGGCACCGCCGTGACCGCGCCGGCGGCCGGCGGGTCGGACGCGGCCCCGCCGGAGCACCCGGCGGCGGCCAGCAGGCCGGTCAGGGCCAGCACCGCGGTGGCCGCCCGCACGGAGCGGCGGGGGAGCGGGGCGAGCGGCCGTGGTGTCTTCGTCATGGTCGAGGCGCCTCTCTGGGCCGAGCGGCCCCGGAGCGGCGCTCCACGGGGCCACGGGGGGAGCGATCGCCACGGTATGCGCGCCACGACCGCCCCGCGCGCGGGCCGCCGCCCGCTGGCCCGAACGGCCCACCCCCGGTCGGCCGGCGCGATCCGGCGCGCGCCGCGCACTCCGACCGCTGTCGCCCGCCCGTTCCTCGTGGCCCGCCGCCGAGCCGTCCCCGAGCGCCACGTGAGCCCCGGGCCGGTCCACCCGTCCCGGGGCCCCGAGCGGGTGCCGAGCGGGTGCCGAGCGCCCCGGGCGCTCGGCCGAACGGGTGGCCACCGGCACGCCGCGACGGCCGCCGGGCCCGGCTCGGGCACGATCGTTTAGCCCAGCTGTGGCGCCCCTTAAGAATTCCTCGATGGACCGCACCCCCTCCCACCAGGCAGATTGCTCCATGCCCGGTGCGAGGAGGCAGGAGCAGCCACCCCGCCGGGCCCCGTCGGCCTGCCCACACCAGGCCGCCCCCACCATGCGTCAGGAGCCGCCGCAGTGAAGGCACTCGTCAAGCAGAAGGCCGAGCCCGGACTCTGGCTGATGGACGTCCCGAAGCCTGCCATCGGCCCCGGCGAGGTGCTGATCAAGGTGCTGCGGACCGGCATCTGCGGCACCGACCTGCACATCCGCAAGTGGGACGGCTGGGCCCAGCAGACCATCCGGACCCCGCTCGTCCTCGGCCACGAGTTCGTCGGCGAGGTGGCCGAGATCGGCGCGGCCGTCACGGACATCTCGGTCGGCGACCTGGTCAGTGGCGAGGGCCACCTGGTCTGCGGCAAGTGCCGCAACTGTCTGGCCGGCCGCCGCCACCTCTGCCGCAACACCGTCGGTCTCGGTGTCGGGCGCGACGGCGCCTTCGCCGAGTTCGTCGCCCTGCCCGCCTCCAACGTCTGGGTGCACCGGGTCCCGGTGGACCTCGACGTCGCGGCGATCTTCGACCCCTTCGGCAACGCCGTGCACACCGCGCTCTCCTTCCCACTGGTCGGCGAGGACGTGCTGATCACCGGGGCCGGCCCGATCGGCATCATGGCCGCCGCCGTCGCCAAGCACGCCGGCGCCCGCAACGTGATGATCACCGACGTCTCGCCGTACCGCCTCGACCTGGCCCGTGAGGTCGGTGTGACGCTCGCCCTGAACGTGGCCGAGCACACCATCGAGGAGGGCCAGCAGAAGCTCGGCCTGCGCGAGGGCTTCGACGTCGGTCTGGAGATGTCCGGCCGCCCCGAGGCGATGCAGTCGATGATCGCCAACATGACCCACGGCGGGAAGATCGCCATGCTCGGCCTGCCCGCCGAGCAGTTCCCTGTCGACTGGGCCTCGATCGTCACCTCGATGATCACCATCAAGGGCATCTACGGCCGCGAGATGTTCGAGACCTGGTACGCGATGTCCGTCCTGCTGGAGGGCGGGCTCGACCTCAGCCCCGTGATCACCGGCCGCTACGCCGCCGCCGACTTCGAAGCCGCCTTCGACGAGGCCGCCAGTGGCCGCTGCGGCAAGATCATCCTCGACTGGACCGTCTGAGACCGTCTGACCCCCTCTAGGGAGACACCGTGTTCGACAACGTGCGCGACGACCTTGCCGCCACCCTCGACGAGATCCGCGAGGCCGGCCTCTTCAAGCCCGAACGGGTGATCGGCACCCCGCAGAGCGCCGCCGTCACCGTCACCGGCGGCGGGCGGCCCGGTGAGGTGCTGAACTTCTGCGCCAACAACTACCTCGGCCTCGCCGACCACCCCGAGGTGCTCACCGCCGCCAAGGACGCGCTGGACCGCTGGGGCTACGGCATGGCCTCGGTCCGCTTCATCTGCGGCACCCAGGACGTCCACAAGGAGCTGGAGGACCGCCTCTCCGGGTTCCTCGGCCAGGAGGACACGATCCTCTACTCCTCCTGCTTCGACGCCAACGGCGGTGTCTTCGAGACCCTGCTCGACGAGCGCGACGCCGTCATCTCCGACGCCCTGAACCACGCGAGCATCATCGACGGCATCCGCCTCTGCAAGGCCCGCCGGTTGCGCTACGCCAACCGCGACCTGGCCGACCTGGAGCAGCAGCTCAAGGAGGCCCAGGGCGCCCGCCGCCGACTGGTCGTCACCGACGGCGTCTTCTCGATGGACGGCTACGTCGCCCCGCTGCGCGAGATCTGCGACCTGGCCGAGCGCTACGACGCCATGGTCATGGTCGACGACTCGCACGCGGTCGGCTTCGTCGGCCCGAACGGGCGCGGCACCCCCGAGCTGCACGGCGTGATGGACCGCGTCGACATCATCACCGGCACCCTCGGCAAGGCCCTCGGCGGCGCCTCCGGCGGCTACGTCGCGGCGCGCCGCGAGATCGTCGCGCTGCTGCGCCAGCGCTCGCGCCCCTACCTGTTCTCCAACTCGCTCGCCCCGGTGATCGCCGCCGCCTCGCTGAAGGTGCTCGACCTGGTCGAGCGCTCGACCGAGCTGCGCGAGAAGCTGGCCGCCAACACGGCCCTGTTCCGGTCGAAGATGACCGAGGCGGGCTTCGAGATCCTGCCCGGCGACCACCCGATCGCACCGGTGATGATCGGCGACGCGGCCAAGGCCGGCCGGCTCGCCGAGCTGCTGCTGGAGCGCGGGGTGTACGTGATCGGCTTCTCCTTCCCGGTGGTGCCGCACGGCGCGGCCCGGATCCGGGTGCAGCTGTCCGCCGCGCACTCCACCGAGGACGTCGAGCGCGCCGTCGCGGCCTTCGTCGACGCGCGCGCCGCGCTCGGGGAGTAGTACCCCCCACCGGGCGGTCCGCGTCCGGCCGCGCCCCGGTGCTCCCGGGGCCGGCCGGGTGCTCCCGGACCGCTCCCAGGACCGCCCGTGGCCCGTCCGCTCGGAACCGGACGCGCCACGGGCACCGACCGCCGTGCGGCACAGGCCGGACCGGCCCGCCTGCGCCGCACGGCCCACCACCGGCGGCCGCCCACCACCGGCCGCGGATCATCACCGCACGGCGCCAGCAGCGGTACGGCGCGCCGCCTGCGGTACGGGGCCCCTGTCGTACGGCGCGCCGCCACAGACCAACTGCCCCACCCTCCCGCCCGGGAGCGGGGCGTCGACCCGGCCGACGCCCCGCTCCCGTCCGCGGTCGCGGTGGGCTTCGCCGCACCCGGCTCCGGCGGCCCGTGCCGCCACCTCCGGCTCCGCCCGTCCCACCCGTGGCTCCGGCACCCCCCGGCACGCTGGCAGAATTGGCGTGTGATCGACGCACGACGGCTGCGGACCCTGCGGGCCGTGGCGGACCACCGCACCGTGACCGCTGCGGCGGCCGCCCTCTACCTCACCCCCTCGGCGGTGTCCCAGCAGCTGGCCGCGCTGGAGCAGGAGACCGGCCACCACCTGCTCGCCCGCGAGGGCCGGGGGGTGCGGCTCACCGCCGCCGGCGAGATCCTGCTCGGGCACGCCGACGCCGTCCTCGCCCAGCTCGAACGGGCGGAGGCCGATCTCGCGGCCTACAGCGCGGGTGTGGCCGGCGAGGTCACCGTGGCCTCCTTCGCCACCGGGATCTCGCTGGTGCTGGCGCCCGCCATCGGCACCCTCGCCGTCCGGGCGCCCGGCGTCCGCCTCAAGGTGCTGGACGCGGAGGGCGACGCGAGCCTGCCGATGGTCCTGGACGGGCGCGCCGATCTGGCGGTCGCCGTCGAGTACCGGGGAGCGCCGAGGGCCGACGACGCCCGGCTCACCAGGGTCCCGCTGTACGCCGAACCGTTCGAGGCGGTGCTGCCGCTCGGCCATCCGCTGGCCGCCGGAGAGGGGCCGATCGCCGTCGCCGACCTGGCCGACGAACCCTGGATCGGCCCCTACCCGGGCAACCCGTGCCACGACGTGGTGCTGCTGGCCTGCGAGCACGCCGGGTTCCAGCCGCGCCTGGTGCACTCCTCGGACGACTTCCGCGCCGTCGTGGCGCTCGCCTCGGCCGGTGCGGGGGTGGCCCTGGTGCCGCGCTCCGCGCTGCTCGGGGTGGAGCTCGGCCGGGTCGCGGTCCGGCCGGTGGACAGCGCCCTCGCCACCCGTCGGGTGTTCGCCGCCGTCCGGGCCGGCGCGGACGGCCACCCGCTGATCCGCCCGGTGCTGGAGATCCTCACCGAGGTGGCGGCGGCCACCGGCTGAGCGTGCCCGCCGCCCCGGGGCCGGGCCCCGGGGACGACGAGGACCCGCCGTCCCCGGCGGGCCGGGGGCGGCGGGTCCTGATCCGGACGGGGCTCAGATGCTGAGCAGTCCGATGACGTGGCCGTCGTCGTCCACCACCGGCCAGGCTTCCAGGCCGCGGGAGCGCATCGTGGCCGCCGCGGTGGCGGCCGGCATGCCGGCGGTGGCGAACGGCGCGCGGTCGTGCTTCACGGCACGCACCGGGGTGCGCTCGGTGTACCAGGACCGGGCCCGGAACGGCGCGAGGTGCAGACGGGTCAGCAGCCCGGCGCAGCGGCCCTCCTCGTCGCGGACCAGGGCGTGCGGGGCACCGGAGCTCAGCAGGATGTCCAGCGCCGTGTCGACCATGACGTCGTCGCTGATCTGCAGCTCGGGGTGGGTCATCACGTCCCCGACGGTGACGGCGGAGTCGGCGGCGAGGTCGGCGGGCTGTTCGAGGGCCGTGGTCATGGGGCTCCTTCGGGTCGGTCCCGCCGGTGACGGCGGCGATCAGGGAGGGTGCTCGACGGCGCCGCTGCGGGGGCCGGTCCGTGCGTGCTACGCGGCCAGGTCGACGCGCCGCGACCCACCACGACGCGAGCCGGTGCCGCCCTGCGAGGAGCCGCCCTGGGACGTGCGGCCCTGCCCGGTGCGGCCGGTGGAGGAGGCGGGGCGGCTGCGGCGGTTGCGACCGCCCGAGGCGCCGCGACGGGGCCGCTCGACCACCGGGTCGGCGATCACGACGGGCACGCCGGTCGGCACGCGGGCGCCGGTGATGCGGGCGAGCTCGGGGTCGCTGGAGTGGACCCGGGTGGACTCGGGGGTGATGCCGGCGGTGGCCATCATGCGGGCCGTCTCACGGCGCTGGTTGGGCAGGACGAGCGTGACGACGGTGCCGGACTCGCCCGCCCGGGCGGTACGGCCGCCGCGGTGGAGGTAGTCCTTGTGGTCGGTCGGCGGGTCCAGGTTGACGACCAGGTCGAGGCCGTCGACGTGGATGCCCCGGGCCGCGACGTTGGTCGCGATCAACGCGGTGACCTGGCCGTTGCGGAACTGCTGGAGGGTGCGGGTGCGCTGCGGCTGGGACTTCCCGCCGTGCAGCGCGGCCGCCTTCACCCCGCTGGCGAGCAGCTCGTCCACCAGCCGGTCGGCGCCGTGCTTGGTGTCGGTGAACATGATCACGCCGCCGTCGCGGGAGGCGATGTGGGCGATCGTGGCGTTCTTGTCGCGGCTCTCCACGTGCAGGACGTGGTGCTCCATGGTGCTGACCGCGGCGGCGGACGGGTCCACCGAGTGGGTGACCGGGTCCTTGAGGAACCGGCGCACCAGACGGTCGACGTTGCGGTCCAGGGTGGCGGAGAACAGCATGGTCTGGCTGTCGGCCTCGACCTGGTCGAGCAGTTCGATGACCTGGGGCAGGAAGCCCATGTCGGCCATCTGGTCGGCCTCGTCGAGGACGGTGATCCCGACGCTGTCCAGGCGGCAGGCGCCGCGCTGGATCAGGTCCTTGAGCCGGCCCGGGGTGGCGACGACGACCTCCGCGCCCCGGCCCAGGATCTGGGCCTGGCGGCCGATCGACATGCCGCCGACCACGGTCGCGAGCTTCAGCCGCACCGAGTGGGCGTAGGGGGTGAGCGCCTCGGTGACCTGCTGGGCGAGCTCACGGGTGGGCACCAGGACGAGGGCCAGCGGCCGGCCGGGCTCGGCCTGACGGCCGGCGGTGCGGGCCAGCAGGGCGAGCCCGAACGCGATGGTCTTGCCGGAGCCGGTCCGCCCGCGCCCGAGGACGTCACGGCCGGCCAGCGAGTTCGGCAGCGTCGCGGCCTGGATGGGGAACGGCGAGGTCACACCCTGGCGGGTGAGCGTCGAGAGCAGGGCCTTGGGCATGTCGAGCTCGTCGAAGGACTCGACGGCGGGCAGTGCCGGGGTGGTGCTGACCGGCATGGCGAACTCGCCCTGCACGGAGGAGCCCTGGCGTCGGCGCGGACCGCCGCCGGAGCGGGAGCCGTAGGAGCCACCGCCGGTCGAGCGGGAGCCGTAGGAGCTGCCACCGGCCGAACGGGAGCCGTAGGAGCTGCCGCCGGAGCGGGAGTTGGCGTTCTGGTACGAGGAGCGACTGGAACGGTTCATATGGAGACCTTCCTCAAGGTGGCACGTCACGAGGAAGGCTCCGCGCCCACGGGTACCGGGCGGAGGCTGCAAGGAACGGGCCGGAACAGGGACGAGCGGAGCGTGGACGGTGAAACCGTGCGGCACGCGTCACCTACGGTCGGCGCTCACCGCGCGGGCGGGAGCGAAGAACCTCGAACCGTGAGTGTTCACGGCGGGGCGCCGACCCTGACGCGGTGCGGAGCATCTCGCGTGGGGACGGCCGCCGGTGGCGGAGCCGGGGAGCCCGGATGACCGGGCGTCGGTGGTCCTGCAATGCCGAGGGGCCCGCACCGTGCGTGTACGCGGTGCGGGCCCCTCGCTGCCGGGCGGGTGCCGTGGCAGGAACTACAGCGGACGAATGTTCTCGGCCTGCGGGCCCTTCTGGCCCTGCGTGACGTCGAACTCGACCTTCTGGCCCTCGAGCAGCTCACGGAAGCCGTTGGCGTTGATGTTCGAGTAGTGGGCGAAGACGTCGGGGCCGCCACCCTCCTGCTCGATGAAGCCGAAGCCCTTTTCCGCGTTGAACCACTTCACAGTGCCATTAGCCATAAAGAAATCTCCTTCAAGGGGCTGTCCGGAGCCCGCACCATGCGTGCTCCGAGATGCCGCGATGATGACCCACCCGGGGAAGAGCCGGGAAAACAGAAAATGTGCCTGCGATACCTCAGCAGGCGCACACAAAGTTCATGGGAACCACTACTGCAACTCATTCGACTCTAGCAGGCCGGGGGTCGTCGTGGTGGAGGATTTCACCCCCGGCACTTCGGGAGGCTCTCCCGGGGGTGACCGCAGTGGCACCGGCGCCCTTCCCAACGCATCGCCTGCCCAGGGGAGTTGCTGATGTGACGGGAGGGGCGGGAGGGTCGGCGACCCGCCCGGAAATACCGGCGACGGCGGGTGTGGGGCCGCCGAGGGCGACCGCGGGCCGCCGGCCCGGTCCCGGCGGCCCGCGGCCCGCCGCCGGCACCTATTTCCGCCGGTCCGGCAGGGAACAGCAGTACCCGGATTCCGGTTCTGTGCGAATTCGAGACCTTCGGAACGGCCCGCTCCCGTGCGTTCCGGCGCATACTGGAGGGGATGACGAAATCAGCAGCAGTCCGGCGCACCCTGCCCACCAGCCCCTTCAAGGCCCGGGTCGAAGCACCTCTCAAGCGGTTCGCCGTGGGCGACCGGGTCACCCACGACACGTACGGCCTCGGCCGGGCCATCGCGGTCGAGGGTGACGGCGACATCGCGGTACTCGTCGACTTCGGTTCACGGCAGGAGCGGATCACCCAGCCGTACACCGCCATGTTCAAGCTCTGAACCGCAGTTCGAACTCCGACCCGGGGCGCCCCGGGGCCGTGCCGGCCCCGGGGACGCAGTGCTGTCCCGCCGCACCGCGGAAGCCCCGGCACGTCGGCCGCTGACGGACGACCGTGCCCCGGCGCCGGGGCACGGGCGCGGGCCTGCCACGGACCGTCAGCCCCCGTGACCGCCGCGGCCCCGGTGCGGTGCGGTCCGCGCCTGTGAGCGGGGCAGCCGCCAGACCTTGTCCTCACCGGTCTCCGCGGGAGCGAGCCGTTCGGCGGGCCGGCACGCGTGCTCGACGAAGCCGAGGCGCCTCGGAACGGCGCCGCTCGCACGGTTGGCCGAGTCGTGGACGATCTCGACGTGGTCGACGCCCGGGAGGAGAAACGCCTGTTCGACCAGGGCCCGAGCGGCTCTGGTGACCAGGCCGCGGCCGGTGGCGGCGGGGTGCAGCCAGTAGCCGATCTCCATGCCGTGACTCGGCCGGTCGGCGCGGCGGAACAGCTGGCAGGCGCCGACGATGGCCTGCTCCGTCACGATCGCATAGGTGTACGCGTCCCCGTTCTCCCACTGTTCGGTGCGGCGGGCCAGGAAGTCGCGGGTGGTGTCGAGGCTGTGCTCGGCGACCCAGGGCATCCACGGCCGGAGGTGGTCGAGCGACTCCTCGATCACCCGGAAGAGTTCGGCGAGGTCCGCCTCGCCCTCGAAGCAGCGCAGCGTCAGGTCGTCCAGCGGGATCAGCTCGGGTGGGGAGGGCATGCCACGAGCCTTGCGCAGGAGCCTGGTCGGTCACAACCGGATTCGCCCCGCGAGGGCCGTGGTCGGGTAGTCGGTAGTCCGTGGTCAGGCGGACTCACGGACGACCATGCGCACGCCCAGCAGGTTCTGCGTGGTGGGCACCTGGTCGGGTTCGGTCACCAACCGGTCGACCAGGGCGGCGAGTTCGTCCCCGTCGGGCAGAGTCAGGTGGACGGTGGTCAGCCTCGGTCGGAGCAGTCGGGCCAGCATGAGGTCGTCGGCACCCACCACGGCGACCTGCTCCGGTACCGCCAGGCCGGCGTCCTGGAGGGCGCGTTGGACGAGCATGGCGTACTCGTCGTTGTAGGCGAACACCGCGTCCAGGGCCAGGGCGCGGCAGCGATCGGCGAGTTCGGCGGCGGCCTGCTCGGTGTAGTCGAGCGGGAGGGGCTCGACGTGCACGGCGCCGCCCGCGTCCGCGACGTCCGAGCCGCCCGAGGCGGCGGCACGCACCCCGGCCAGCCGGAGACTGCTGAACGCGTCGAGGCCCGGATCGGTCGGTACGACCACGCCGATCCTGCGGCGACCGGTGGCGACGAGGTGCGCCCCGGCGGCGGCACCGACCTCGCTCTGGTCCAGGACGAGGGTGTGCGCACCCGCGACCGGAGGAATGCCGAGGGTCACGACCGCCCGAGTGCCGGCCCGGTGCAGGGTCTCCACGCCCGAGGGAGTGAGCACCGGCTCGATGCAGAGCACCGCCGCCGGGCGCAGCTCGGCCCAGGCGCGGGCGGGATCGCCCCCGGTACCCGGGCTCCGGCCGTACAGCACGCCGGTGTACCCGTGGCGTTGGAGGGCCTGCTGCAGCTCCCGGTAGAAGGAGCTGAACAGCGGGCCGATCGGCCAGGAGTGGCCGACCAGCAGCACGATCGCGCTCCGGCCGGCCCGCAGTGAGCGCGCGGCGGCGTGCGGGACGTAGCCGAGCTCCTCGGCGGCGGCCCGCACCTTCCGCCTGGTCTGCTCGCTGACCCGGCCGCCCGGCGTGTCGTTGAGTACGAAGGACACCGTGGCGCGGGACACCCCGGCCAGGCGGGCGACATCGGCGCTGGTCGGCGGCGTGCTCGGCTTCGTGTGGATGGTCATAACGGTTGGAATCTTTTCACGACCGGGGGCTGGCGTGGAGGGCGGATCCCCTGATACATATCTCGCATGGCCTTGGTAACACGTGTAAGCAGATCATGTGTAAGCACATCACGTGTAAGCACAGCGCGTGCCACCACCTCGGCCATCCGAACCTCCCTTCCGCCTGCCCGGCCCCCCACCCACGCGCCGGGCGCTCCCCCTGGAGGGCAATGTGGCCCTTTCCCCCACCAGACCCGATGACAGACCCGACGGCAGACCCGACGCGAATCCCGGCTTCGGTCCCGATACGACGCCCGGTCGCGGGCCGGACACCGACACCGCACCCGGTGGTCCGGCCGAGCCGTCCGGCCCGGCCGCCACGCCCGGCCGCGGCCTCCTCCCGTTGCTGTTCGCCGGCAACACCGCGATGTACGCGCTCTACATCGGCGTCGCCGGCGTCCTGCTGCCCCTGCAGATCGAGCACATCGACCCCGCCGCGAAGGTGGCCAACCTCGGTCTGGTCAGCGGCGTCTCCGCGATCTTCGCGACCGTCTTCAACCCCTTCGCCGGCGCGCTCTCCGACCGCTCCGGCCGCCGCAACCCCTGGATCCTGGGCGGCGGGCTGGCCGCCGTCGGCGCGATGGCCCTGCTCGGCAGCGTGGACTCCGTGCTGCTGCTCGCCATCGTCTGGTGCCTCGGCCAGGCGGTGATGAACTTCTACCAGGCGGCCCTCACCTCGGTGGTCCCCGACCGGGTGCCGACGGCCCGGCGGGGCGCGGCCTCGGCCGCGGTCGGCCTGGGGCTGCCGGTCGGCAGCACCGTCGGGGTGGTGATCGGCTCCGCGTTCGCCGACCACTACCGCACCGGCTACCTGCTGCTCGGCCTGATCGTCGCGGCCGGCGCCGTGCTCTTCACCGCCGGCGCCAAGGAGCAGCGGATGCCGGCCAAGGCGCCGACCCCGCTGCGGGAGCAGGCGGCCGCCTTCCTCGGGGTGCTCCGCACCCACGACTTCCGCTGGGCCTTCATCGGCCGGTTCCTGCTGGTGCTGGGCTACTTCGCGGTGGTCGGCTACCAGCTCTACATCCTCCAGGACCACATCGCGCTGCCCGAGGGGATGGCGGCCGCCGACGCGGTGGCCGTCCTGACCCCGGTCTCCTCGGTGGCGATGGCGGTCTCCACGGTGGTCGGCGGGGTGCTCTCGGACCGGCTGAACCGCCGCAAGCTCTTCGTCGCCGTCTCGGCCGTGCTCTCGGCGGTCGCCCTGCTGATCCCGGTGGTCAGCCCCACCTGGCCCGGCATGATCGTCTTCTCCGTGGCCAACGGCCTGGCCTTCGGCTGCTTCATGGCCGTCGACACCGCGCTGGTGACCATGGTGCTGCCCAAGGCGGAGGACGCCGCCCGGGACATGGGCGTGCTCAACATCGCCAACGCCGGGCCGCAGATCCTCGCGCCCTTCGTCGCCTCCGTCGTGGTCGGCCTCGGCGGGTACACCCCGCTCTTCCTGCTCGGAGCGGTCCTGGCTGTCCTCGGCGCACTCGCGCTGAAGCCGATCCGCAGCGTCCGCTGAGCGGTCCCCCCGGCCCGCGCATGCCTCCGGGCCCGCGCAAGCCCCCCCAGCCCGCGCAGGCCCCCGCGCTCGGGCACCCCCTCACGTCCGAGCTTCCCCAGAAAGGTTCCATCCCATGAAGTTGCACACCCAGGAGTGGGGTTCCGGCGACCGCGTCGCCCTGCTGGTGCACGGCATCATGTCCGACCACCGCACCTGGCGGCGGGTCGGCCCGGCACTGGCCGAGCGCGGGTACCGCGTCATCGCCGTCGACCAGCGCGGCCACGGACGGAGCCCGCGCGGCACGGGCCGCACCGCACAGGAGCGCTACGCCCTGGAGGCGTACGCCGAGGACCTGGTGGAGACCCTGCTGGCCGGGGCGGAGCTCGCCGTCGGCCACTCGCTCGGCGGCATCAGCCTGCTGGGCGCGGTCGAGCGGCTGAAGCCGGCCCGCGCCGTGTACGTCGACCCGGCCTGGCAGTTCGGCCGGGTCGAGGGCGTCGACCCGCGGATGTTCGTGGAGTTCCGGCACGCCACCCGGGAGCAGATCACCGCGCTGAACCCGCGCTGGGAGGCCGCCGACGTCGACGTCGAGCTCGCCACCCTCGCCGTCTGGGACGAGGAGTCGGCCCTGGCGTTGTCCGGCCAGGAGTGCGGCCTGCCGGCCGTGCCGGCCGTGCCCTCGCTGGTGGTGCTGGCGGACGACAGCTTCCTGGTGGCCGCCGAGGACGCCGAACTGCTGCGCGCCCGCGGCTTCGAGGTGCGCACCGTGCCCGGCGCCGGCCACACGGTCCACCGGGACGACCACGACGGCTTCCTGACCGCGCTCGACGGCTGGATCTGAACGATGAACGACCCGAAGGAGACCGCCATGACCGCCGACGCCAGGCGCGAGGCCGCCGTCGAGGCCGCCCTCGCGCGGCTGGACCTGACCGCCAAGGTCGCCCTGCTGAGCGGGGCCGACATGTGGTCGCTGCCCGCCAACGAGGAGATCGGGCTCGGCCGGCTGGTGATGTCCGACGGCCCGGCGGGCGTCCGCGGCGAGCACTGGACCGCGGACGACCCGTCCGTGGCGCTGCCCTCGCCGACCGCGCTCGCCGCCACCTGGGACGTCGACCTGGTCCGCCGGGCCGGCCGGCTGCTCGCCCAGGAGGCCCGCCGCAAGGGCGCCCACGTGGTCCTCGCGCCGACGGTCAACCTGCACCGCAGCCCGCGCGGCGGCCGCCACTTCGAGTGCTACTCCGAGGATCCGCTGCTCACCGGCGAGATCGGCGCGGCGCTGGTCGCGGGCGTCCAGGACGGCGGCGTCGGCACCACGCCCAAGCACTTCGTCGCCAACGACTCGGAGACCGACCGCTACACCGTCGACGTCCGGGTGGACGAGCGCACCCTGCGGGAGCTGTACCTGGCGCCGTTCGAGGCGATCGTCAGGAAGGCCCACCCGTGGGGCCTGATGGCCGCCTACAACGGCGTCAACGGCCGGTCCATGAGCGAGCACGACGAGCTCAACAACCGGGTGCTGCGCGAGGAGTGGGGCTTCGACGGGATCCTGGTGTCGGACTGGACCGGCGCCCGCGACACCGTCCGGGCGGCGCTCGGCGGCCTCGACGTCGCGATGCCCGGCCCGGCCACCGTCTACGGCGAGCACCTGGTGAGGGCGGTCCACGAGGGTCTGGTCCCGGAGGAGACGGTGGACGGACTCGCCCGCCGTGTCCTGCGGTTGGCCGCCCGGGTGGGGCTGCTGGCCGGAGCCCCGGCCGCGGTGCCGGCCGAGCTGCTGCCCGCGCCGATCGACGGCGAGGCGCTGGTCCGTGAGCTGGCGGCCCGCTCCTTCGTGCTGCTGCGCAACGAGGGCGGCGTGCTGCCGCTGGACCGGGCGCCGGCCCGCGTGGCGCTGATCGGCGCGGCCGCCGCCGAGGCCCGGATCGGCGGTGGCGGCAGCGCCCAGGTCTTCCCGACCCGGGTGGTCAGCCCGCTGGACGGCCTGCGCGCGGCGCTGGGCGAGGGCACGGCCCTCGTCCACGCGGTCGGCGCCGACCCGCGGACCTTCCTCCCCCCGGCCGCCTTCCCGTGCACCGCCGAGCTGCTCGGCGCCGACGGGCACGCGCTCGGCACGGCCGCCCTGCCCGAGGGCGGCGTCCGCTGGCTGGGCGCTCTGCCGGGCGGCGTGTCCTTCGAGGACCTGGCCGAGGTCCGGCTGACCGGCGTCCTGGCGGCCGACGCCGACGGGCGGCACCGGCTGGCCGTGCGCGGCGTCGGCCGGTTCCGGCTGGAGGCGGACGGTGAGGTGCTCTTCGACGGGGTGCTGCTGCCCGAGGGCGCGGATCCGGCCGCGGCCTTCCTCAACCCGCCGGAGCGCCGCTTCGAGCTGGACCTCGCGGCGGGCGGGCGGACCGTGGTCACCCTGACGTGCACCCTGCCCGAGGCGGCCGCCGTGGCCGGCTTCGGCCTGGTCTCCTTCACCCTCGGCCACGCCGCGCCGACCGTCTCCGACGACGAGCTGATCGAGCAGGCCGTCGCGGCGGCCCGCGCCGCCGAGGTCGCGGTGGTCGTGGTCGGCACCACCGAGGAGGTGGAGAGCGAGGGCGTCGACCGGGCGGGTCTGCGGCTGCCCGGCCGCCAGGACGAGCTGGTCGCCCGGGTCGCCGCCGCCAATCCGCGCACGGTGGTGGTGGTCAACGCGGGCGCCCCGGTCCTGATGCCGTGGCGCGAGTCGGTCGCGGCCGTGCTGCTCGCCTGGTTCCCCGGGCAGCAGGCCGGTGAGGCGCTGGCCGACGTGCTGCTCGGCGCGGTCGAGCCGGGCGGCCGGCTGCCCACGACCTGCCCCGCCGAGGAGGCCGACAGCCCGGTGTGGGAGGTCGCCCCGACCGACGGCCGGCTGGAGTACACGGAGGGCCTGTTCATCGGCTACCGGGCCTGGCAGCGCCGGGCCGGCGCGGCGCCCGCCTACTGGTTCGGCGCGGGCGGCGGCTACACGGACTGGTCCTACGAGGGCATGGAGGCGCGCTTCGTCGGCGACCACGACACGGTCGCCGAGGTCGCCGTCCGGGTGCGCAACACCGGCGCCCGGCCCGGCCGTGAGGTGGTCCAGGTCTACCTGGCCCCGGACGGGGTCGACCGGACCCGCCCCGATCTCCAACTGGCCGGATTCGCCGTGGTGGAGGCCCGCCCCGGCGAGACGGTCACCGCCCGGGTGCGCATCCCGCTGCGGGCCGTGCAGACCTGGGACACCGCCGCGCACGACTGGGCGGCCAGGCCGGGCGTCTACACCGTCTCGGCCGGCCGCCACGCGGCGGACCGCCCGCTGACGGTGGCGCTGGACGTCGTCTGAGTCGACGCACGCGGAGGGGGCCCGGCCGCCGGCCGGGCCCCCTCCGCCGTCCCCGCGCGGGTCAGAACCGCGCGATGCGCTGCCAGGGGCGGACCGCCTCGACGGCGGCGGCCGCGCGGAAGACCGTGACGTCGTCGTACGTCCGGCCGACCAGCTGGACGCCGGTGGGCACGCCGGTGGCGGCGACGCCGGAGGGCACCGACAGCACCGGGTGACGGGCGGCGATGTTGAACACCGTGGTGAGTGCGGTGTCCACGTAGTGCTCCAGCTCGACGCCGTCCACCACCGGGCGGGTCACCGTGTAGTCGTCGTCGGCGAGCAGCGCCGGAGTGCCCGAGGTGGGGCAGAGCAGCACGTCGTAGCGGTCGAGCAGCTCGCCGAGCACCGCCTGGATCCTGGCCTCGATCTCCAGGCCGGCCAGGAAGGCGCCCGGCTCCCGGCCGGCCGCGCCGGCCTGCTCGGCGAACGCGAGCGCGTACGGGGTGAGCAGCTCGCCGAACTCGGCGGCCACCGAGGAGACGTAGGGGCCGAAGACGGCCCCGAAGTGGATCATCGAGGCCGTCCGCACCTCCTCGCGGGAGAGCTTGACGTCCACCTCCTCGACCACCGCGCCGGCCGCGCGCAGTGCCTCCGCGACGGCCCGGGTGTTGGCGGCGACCTCGCGGTCCACCGGCCAGTCGCCGAGGTCGGGGGAGTAGGCCACCCGCAGCCCGGCCACGCCCTCGAACCGGTCGGGCAGCACCAGCTTGGGCCGCAGCGAGACACCGTCGAGCGGGTGCGGTCCGGCGATGACGTTCTGCAGCAGCGCGGTGTCGGCGACGGTCCGGGCCATCGGGCCGTCGTGGCAGTAGGTGTCCAGGTTGAACGGCGCCATCGCGGGGACCCGCCCGTACGGTGGCTTGTAGCCGACCGTGCCGGTGCAGGAGGCGGGGAGGCGGATCGAGCCGCCGATGTCGGAGCCGGTGGCGAGGGTGGTCGACCCGGAGGCGAGTGCGGCGCCCGAGCCGCCGGAGGAGCCGCCGGGGGAGTAGGCGGGGTTCCACGGGTTGCGGGTGATGCCCCACAGCCGGGACTGCGTGAACATCGCGCAGCTGAACTCCGGTGTGGTGGTGCGGGCGTGCACGATGCCGCCGGCGGCGAGGATCCGGTCGACCACCGGGTGGGTGCGGTCGGCGGTCTCCTCGCGGAAGGCCAGCGAACCGTCGGTGGCGCGGCGGCCGGCGATCGGCTGCTCCTCCTTGGTGGCGACGGCCAGGCCCTCCAGGGGGCGGGGCGGCTCGCCCCTGCCGCCGTAGCGGGCCTCGGCGGTGCGGGCGGCGGCGAGCGCCTCCTCGAAGGTGCGCTCGGCGAGCGCGTTGACCCGGGGCTCGACGGCCTCGGCCCGCTCGATGACGGCGGTCATCAGCTCGACCGGGGAGAGCGAGCGGTCCCGGAAGCGGCGCAGGGCCTCGGTGGCGGGGAGGTGGGCGAGTTCGGTGCTGTCGGTCATGCGCCGGTCTTCCGTTCGATGGGGTGGTGGCGTTCGGCCTGAGCGGCCTCGGTGCGCTGGAGCTCGCGGCGGCCCTCGGTGATCCGGGCCGGGTCCCAGCCGCGGCGCGGGACGGAGTCGAGCAGCAGCCGGGTGTAGGGGTGCTGCGGACGGCCGAGCACCCCGGCGGTGTCACCGGCCTCGACCACCCGGCCGTCCTTGAGGACGATCACCCGGTCGGTGATGTGCCGGACCACGGCGAGGTCGTGGCTGACGAACAGGAACCCGATGCCCGCGTCCCGTCGGATGCCGGCGAGCAGGTCGAGGATCTGCGCCTGGATCGAGACGTCGAGGGCGGCGACCGCCTCGTCGAGGATCAGCACGCGGGGTTCGGCGGCCAACGCCCGGGCGATGGCGACGCGTTGGCGCTGGCCGCCGGAGAGCCGGCGGGGCAGCGCCGCGGCCTCCCGCTCGCCGAGTCCGACCTGGTCGAGCAGTTCGGCGACCCGGGTGCGCCGGGCCGCCGGGCCGCGCGGGGAGTGCAGCCGGAGCACCTCGTCGACGCAGGCCGCGACGGTGATCCGGGGGTCGAGCGAGAGGTACGGGTCCTGGAAGACCATCTGGATCTCGCGGGCGCGGGCCAGCCGTTCGCCGCGGCCGCGGGCCCGGGCGGACCGGTCGCGGCCGTCCAGGTGGACGGTACCGCCGTCGGGGGTCTCCAGGCCGACCAGCATCCGGGCGGTGGTGGTCTTGCCGCAGCCGGACTCGCCGACGATGCCGAGCGAGCCGCCGGGCGGCAGGGTGAACGAGACCCCGTCGACGGCCCGGTGGTCGCCGAAGCGCTTCCGCAGGCCGGCCACGACCAGGCCGGGGGAGGGGGCGGTCGCGGCAGGAGACGTCACAGCAGGATCCCTTCGTCCGCGCGCAGACAGGCGGTGAGGCCGTCGCCGTGCGGTTCCAGCGGGGGCGGCTCGGCGGTGCAGCGAGGCTCGGCGAAGGCACAGCGGGCGGCGAAGGCGCAGCCGGTCGGCGCTTCGGCGAGCGACAGCGGCCGGCCCGGGATCGGGCGCGGCGGGGCGGCGTCGGGCTCGATCCGCGGGGTGGAGGCCAACAGGCCCGCGGTGTACGGGTGCCGCGGGTGCTCGAACAGGTCGCGGGCGGACCGGGTCTCGACGATCCGGCCGGCGTACATCACGTACACCCGGTCGCAGATCGCCGAGGCCAGCTCCAGGTCGTGGGTGACGAAGAGCATGCCGGTGCCGCGCTCGGCCTGCAGCCGGGTGAGGATGGCGATCACCTCGGCCTGGGTGGTGACGTCCAGCGCGGTGGTCGGCTCGTCGGCGAGCAGCAGGGAGGGCCGCCCGGCCAGCGCGGCGGCGATCACGACGCGTTGCAGCATGCCGCCGGAGAACTGGTGCGGGTAGCGGCGCAGCGCGCCGCGCGGGTCGCGGACGCCGACCGCGTCGAGGAGTTCCTCGGCGCGGGCGGTGGCCTGTTCGGCGGGGGTGCCGGCGGCCCGCAGGCCCTCGGTGAGGAAGTCGCCGACCCGGCGCAGCGGGTTGACCGAGGCGCGCGGGTCCTGGAAGACCATGGCGACCTGACGGGCCCGCAGGTCGCGCAGGCCGGACCGGTCCATGGTCAGGACGTCGCGGCCGGACACCCGGACCCGGCCGGTGGTCGTGGCACGCTCGGGCAGCAGCCCGAGGATGCTGCGGCAGGCCACCGACTTCCCGGAGCCGGACTCACCGACCAGGCCGACGGTCTCGCCGGCCGCGACGCGCAGCGAGACTCCGTCCAGGATCGGCCGGGCGGCTCTCCCGCCGGTCAGCTCGACCGTCAACTTCTCGATTTCCAGAAGGGTTTCGGTCATCACCGCTCCCGCCTCGCGATCCGGTCGGCGATGCCCTCGCCGACGATTCCGAACGCCACGACGGCGACCACGATGCAGACGGCGGGCGCCAGCGCGGGCAGCATGGCGCCCTGCAGGACGGCCTGTTGGCCCTCGTTGATCATCGCTCCCCAGTCGGCGGTCGGCGGTTGGACGCCGAAGCCGAGGAAGGACAGCGCCGCCAGGTCCATCAGCGCGTACCCGAAGTTGATCGCCGACTGGGCGAGCACGGTGGGCGCGATGTTGGGCAGCAGGTGTCGCAGGCAGATGGTCCAGCCGGACCAGCCCTGCACCAGGTAGGACTCGATGTACGGCCGGGCCTTCTCCTGCCGGGCGATGCCGCGCACCAGGCGCCCCACGTACGGGCTGTAGGCGATCGCCATGGCGATGACCGGCGCGGTCAGGCCCGGCCCGGTGACCGCGACGAAGAGGATCGCCAGCAGCAGCCCGGGGAAGGAGAACACCAGGTCCATCGCGCGGGACAGCAGGGCGTCGACCCAGCCGCCGCGCCAGCCGGCCACCACGCCGAGCAGGATGCCCAGCACGGTGGAGAGGCCGACCACCAGCAGCGGGCCGAGCAGGCCGGTGCGGGCCCCGTACAGCAGCCGGGACAGGATGTCGCGGCCGGACTGGTCGGTGCCGAGCAGGTGGTCGGGCCCGGTGCCGACCAGGCTGGAGCCGAGGTCCATCAGGTCCGGGTCGTACGGCGCGAGCACCGGGGCGAGCAGTGCGACCAGCACCAGCAGGGTCAGCACCAGCACGGCGGTGGTGAACAGCGGGCCCTGGCCGAGCGCCTTCAACCGGCCCAGCAGGGGGCGGCGGTGGGGCTCGACAGCGGCGACGGCGGTCATGCCGCACCTCCTCGACGGATGAGCGAGAGCCGGGGATCGACCAGGGGTGCCAGCAGGTCCACGGCGAGGTTGACCAGGACGAACCCGGTCACGGTGAGCAGGGTGATCGCCTGGACGACCGGGAAGTCCTTGACGGTCACCGACTGCACCAGCAGCGAGCCGACGCCGGGCACGTTGAACGCGGTCTCCACGATCGAGGTGGAGACCAGCAGCCCCGCCAGCATCGAGCCGCCGACCGTGACGATCGGCCCGAGCGCGTTGCGCAGCACGTGCCGGCGGACCACCGCGCGCTCGGCGACGCCGCGGGAGCGGGCCACCTCGACGTGCTCGCGGCCGAGTTCGTCCAGCATCGAGGAGCGGGTCACCCGGGCCAGCAGGCCGGTCAGGGTGACGGCGAGGGCGACGGCCGGCAGGGTCAGGTGGTAGAGCCGTTCGCCGAAGCCGGCGCCCTGCGACCCGGGTCCGGGGAACCAGCCGAGCTGCACCGAGAAGACCGAGACCAGCACCAGCGCGCTGGCGAACGGCGGGGTGGCGGTGGTGATGCCGGTGCCCACCAGCACCACCCGGTCGACCCAGCCGCCGCGCAGCGCGGCGAGGACGCCGGCGGACACGCCGAGCAGGCAGACCAGCAGGGCGGCGTACCCGACGAGCAGTGCGGTGGACGGCAGCCGGGAGCCGATCAGCGCGCCGACGTCCTGGCGGAACTGCACCGAGCGGCCGAAGTCGCCGTGCAGCACGCCGCCGAGCCACTTCAGGTACTGGGTGAGGAAGGGGTCGTCCAGGTGGTACTGGGCGGTGATCGCGGCCCGCGCCTCCGGCGTCGCCGGATGGCCCTTGAGCAGGAAGGACACCGGGTCCCCGGGGGCGAGGTGCACGGCGCTGAAGACCACGAAGGAGGTCACCAGCAGCACGCCCGCCAGCCCGAGGAGCCGGCCGAGGAGGTAGCGGGTCATCAGTTCGCGGCGCCGATCGTCGCGGCCCACGGGTAGTACAGCTGGGCGATGCCGGTGGGCGCGCCGGTGATCCGCTTGTTGAGGAACAGCGAGTACGGCGCCTCGTACAGCGGGATGCTCGGCAGCTCGTTCACCGCGATCTGCTGCAGTTCGGCGGTGAGGTCGGCCCGGGTGGCGGGGTCGGCGGCGGCGATCGCGCGGTCGAAGAGCGCGTCGTAGGCGGGGTTCGACCAGTTGCCGTAGTTGCCGAAGTCGCCGGTGTGCAGCGACTGGTAGAACTCCAGCGGGTCCGGGGTGTTGTCGTAGCCGTTGGTCACCACCAGGTCGATGCCCGCGCGGGCGGCCGGATCGACGAAGAGGGCGGTGTACGCGTCCGGTGCGACCGGCTTGAGTTCGACGTCCAGGCCGATCTGCTTGCCGGCCGACTGCACGGCGTTGGCGACCACGCTGATCTCCGGGGCGAGCGAGCTGGTGGCCATCACGACCTTCCGGCCGGTCGCGCCGGCCTCCTGGACCAGCTTCTTGGCGCCCGCCAGGTCGTAGACCGGCTCGGGCAGCGCGGCGAAGTACCCGGCGGTGCGGTCCGGGGCGACGCCCCAGGCGGCCTGCGCGGCGGGGGCCTTGGCGGGGGTGCCGACGCCGGCCGCCGCGGCCTTGACGATGGCGGTGCGGTCCAGCGCCTTGGACAGCGCCTGACGGACCCTCAGATCACCGAGGGTGCCCTGGAGGTCGAGGACGGCGAGGCCGGCGGCGCCGGTGTTCGGCCCGAAGTGCACCGTGCCCCGGTCGGAGGACCTGAGCTGTGCCAGCGAGGCGGAGGGCACCATGTAGCCGCCGTCGACCGAGCCGGAGAGGAAGGCGTTGGCGCGGGCGGCCGGGTCCTGGATGAAGACGAACTTCACGCTGTCCGCCTTGGGGGTCAGCGAGGTGTCCCAGTAGGCGGGGTTCTTCTTCAGGGTGAGGCTGTCGCCCTGCGACCACTTGTCGACCGCGTAGGGGCCGGTGCAGTCGACCCCGCCCTGGGGGCTGCCGTAGTCCTTGCCCGCCTTGGCGAGGTAGGCCGCGCTCTCGACGGTGCCGGGGGAGGCGGCGAGGAGTTCGTTCAGCAGCACGTCGGGCTTGGTGAGGTGGATGGTCACCTCCAGCGGGCCGCTCTTCTCGATCGAGTCGACGTTCTTGAAGGCGCTGCCCCAGGAGGAGCCGGTGGCCGGGTCGAGGTGGCGCTGCAGGGAGGCGACCACGTCGTCCGCGGTCATGGTGGCGCCGTCGTGGAACTTCACGCCCTCGCGCAGGGTGTACACCCAGGTCAGCGGGTCTGGGTTGGTGGACTTCACGGCCAGGCCGGGGGCGATCTTCAGGTCGGGGGTGACCCGGAACAGCTGTTCGCAGACGTTGGCCAGCACGGTGTTCGGCGGGTAGTCGTAGGCCACCGCGTAGTCGAGGGTCTGCGGTTCGGCGTACAGCGACCAGGTGAAGGACGGGATCGCGCCCTTGGCGGCGGGGGTGTCGGGGGTGACCTGGTAGGCGGCGGCGTCCGTGGAGCCGTCGGCGTTCTTGGTGGCGCCGGAGCAGCCGGTGGCGGTGACGGCGAGCAGCGTGGCAGTGGCGAGCAGGCTGGCGGATCTGGACAGGCGCAAGGAGACCCACCCCTTTCAGGGCGTCGTGGGGGGCGCTTGGAGATGGTGGCGAGTATTGATGCGGGAACGTTCCCGCACAAGCCCTTGCGGGAACGATTCTTCAGAGGTCACGGAAGGGTGACGCGAGGCGGCCGGGGGTGGCAGCATCGGCACATGACGCAAACCCCGCGCGGCGGCGGACCGACCGCCTCCCCCCGAGTCCGCCTGGTCGACGTCGCCCGCGAGGCCGGGCTCTCCAAGACGACGGTGTCGGCCGCGCTCAACGGCACCGGCCGGATGTCCGAGGCGGTCCGCGAGCGCGCCCGGGAGGCCGCCCGGCGACTCGGCTACCGGCCGAACGCCACCGCCCGGCTGCTCCGGGCCGGCCACGCGCGGCTGATCGGGTACGCGGTCGGGGAGTTCGCCACCTCCCCCTGGGCCTACCTCGACTCGCCCTACTACGCGCGGCTGACCAGCGCGACCGCCCAGGCGGCACTGCAGCACGGGTACGCACTGGTGATGCTGCCCACCAGCTCGGGCCCGGGCGAGTGGGCCGACCTGCCGCTCGACGCGGCCATCGTCGCCGACCCGATGGCCGGCGACCCGATCGTGGAGGACTTCATCGCCGCCCGCATCCCGGTCTTCACCGACCGCTCGGTGGAGGGCCGGGCCGGCGCGTTCTGGGTGGACATCGACACCGACGCGGCCGTGACCGAGGTTCTGGACCACCTGCGCGCCGAGGGCGCCCGACGGATCGCCCTCGTCCTGCCGGACACCGCGATCCGCTTCCACGCCGCGCTGGTCGACTCCTACCGGGCCTGGTGCGCCGGGCACGGCGCCGAACCGCGCGAGGAGTTCTCCAGCGGGCCCGGCAACGGCCCGGCCATCGCGGCGGTCGAACGGGCGCTGAGCGCGGCCGAACCGCCGGACGCACTGCTGGTGGCCAGTGAGGCGAGCCCGCCGCTGATCCTGGACGCCGCCCGGCGGCACGGCCGCACGGTGCCCGGGGACCTGCTGCTGGTGTGCATCAGCGAGGACGCCGCGGCCGAACACGCCGACCCGCCGGTCAGCACGCTGAGCCTCCAGCCGGCCCTGGTCGCGGTGGCCGGGGTGGAACTCCTGGTCGCGGCCCTGGAGAGCGGCGAGACCGAGCCCACCGGCACGCTGGTGGACACCCGTCTGGAGATCCGCGCCTCGTCCAGGCGGCGGTCCGAAGGGACCCGCCGTCGGACCGGGGTGCGAGCGGGCGACGAGTAGGGTGGGGCGCGGCCGATGATTGTCTGGACCACTGGAGCACCCGATGAGCCTGACCCCTGCCCCTGACGCGCTGCTCCCGGTCGGGGTGATCGGGCTCGGCGACATCGCCCAGAAGGCCTATCTCCCGGTCCTCACCGCGCTGCCCGGCCTCGACCTGCGGCTGATGACCCGGGACCGGGCCAAGCTCGACCGGATCGGCGACGCCCACCGGATCGCCCCCGAGCACCGCTTCACCGACCTGGGCGCGCTGATCGGCAGCGGCATCCGGGCCGCCTTCGTGCACGCCGCCACCGACCAGCACGTCCCGATCGTCGAGCAGCTGCTCACGGCCGGCGTCGACGTCTACGTCGACAAGCCCCTCGACTACACCCTGGACGGCTCCCGCCGGCTGGTCGACCTCGCCGACCGCACGGGCCGCTCACTGGTGGTGGGCTTCAACCGCCGCCACGCGCCCGGCTACGTGCAGGCGAAGGAGCGGCCGCGCGACCTGATCGTGCTGCAGAAGAACCGTGAGGGCCTCCCCGAGGCGCCCCGCCCGATGATCTTCGACGACTTCATCCACGTGGTGGACGTGCTCCGCTTCCTGGTGCCCGGCGAGATCGAGCACGTGGACGTCCGCTCCCGGGTGCGCGACGGCCTGGTCGAGCACGTCGTGCTCACCCTCGCCGGCGAGGGTTTCACGGCGCTGGGGATCATGAACCGGGTCTCCGGTTCGACGGAGGAGATCCTCCAGGTGTCCGGCGGCGACTCCAAGCGCGAGGTCCACAACCTCGCCGACGTCATCGACCACCGCGGTCAGCCCACGATCCGCCGCCGCGGCGACTGGGTCCCCGTCGCCCGCCAGCGCGGCATCGAGCAGGTCGTCCTCGGCTTCCTCGACGCCGTCCGCGCCGGCAAGACGCTCGACGCCCACGACGCCCTGCGCACCCACGAGTTGTGCGAACTGATCGTCGGGCGCCTGGAGTCCGCCTGAGCTTCGGACGACACGGCCGCCGCCGTCCGGAGCGGACGGCGGCGGCCGTGGTGGGGGTCGTCATGGTGGGGGCCGTGGTGATGGGGGTCAGCTCCAGGGGTTGGCCGGCGAGTCGTTGATCGCGGTCCAGAAGCGGGTGTTGCTGGGGATGTTGCCGTAGGCCCAGAAGGTCCAGCCGCCGGTCTGTTCGAGGTTCGGGCCGTAGTGGCCGTCGTGGAACTCGGCCTCGCGCCAGCCGCTGCCGTAGGCGGCCTGGCAGACGCTGTCGGCCGCGGCGCGGCTGTTGAGGCGGGAGCCCTTCACCGGCTGGCTGAGCGCGACCGTACCCAGGGCCCAGCCGTTGTGGAAGGCGATGGTCAGGCCGGCCGGGGCCGGGCTGCCGTCAACGTTGAGGCAGAGTACGGGAAGTGAGGCCGACGGCGCGGTGTCGCCGTGGTAGGCGTCGCTCGGGCTGCCGGCCGGTCCGCCGACCTGGACGGTGCCCTCCGGCCCGTAGGCGACGACCCCCCAGGTCATCCCGTAGTGCGTGGCGGGCCCGGTCGCCGCGTCGGCCGGGACGGCGGTCAGCGGGACGAGGGCGGCTGCGGCGATGGCCGCCGCCGCGGCGGCGAGGCGCTTGGTGCGGGTCATGGGGTTCCTCCAGGAGCTGCGGACCTGTGGTGGGAAGGCGACCGGTCCCTCGCGGTTCCGGTACGGACCGACCCTCTCAACCGGCAGCACGATTTCGGCACGGTCCGGTCACCGGGTCCTCGTCGGCCGTGACGACCCGACGGCTCACCCGGCCGGCGCCGAGCCGCGCATCCCGGTCCGGTGCGACTGGTGAGCCGTCGGCGTCAATCCCGGTGGCGAGGTGACAATGGGGCATGCCATCAAGCCCGGACCCGACCGATCCGCTGCGGGTGACGCCGGATCAGGCCGCCGCGCGGGGAGAGCACTGGTGGCCGGTGGTGCTCGCGGTCACGGTCGTCGCGGTGCTCCACGTGACGCTGCCGAGCCGCTACCGGGTCGATCCCGCGTGGGTGCTGCCGGTCGCCACGTTCTCGCTGCTGGCGGTGCTGGTCGTCGGGGACCCGGGCCGGATCGACCGCCAGAACGCCTGGCTCCGGGTCGTCACCCAGCTCCTGGTCGGCTTCATCACGGTGGCCAACATGTTCGCGGGCGTCCACCTGGTGGCGGACATCCTGACCGACAACAGCCTGTTCGCCAACAACGCCACCGGGCTGCTGGCGACCGGCGGCGTGGTCTGGGTGACGAACGTGGTCGCCTTCGCGCTCTGGTACTGGAGCCTGGACCGCGGCGGCGCCGCCGCCCGCGCCCACCGTCCGTCCGAGAACCCGGCGTTCGTCTTCCCCGAGATGCAGTACGCGGACCATGCGCCGGCCGGCTGGGTGCCGCGGTTCGCCGACTACCTGTCGCTCTCCTTCTGGACCGCGACGGCCTTCAGCCCCACCGACGTCTCGGCGATCAAGGTGTGGGCCAAACTGCTGATGATGACGCAGGCGGCGATGTCCCTCGCCCTGGGCACTCTCGTCATCGCCCGGGCGATCAACATCCTGCAGTGACCGCGATTCGGGATTGCCCCTGGTCCCGGGCGCGTTGAGCGGTACTGTGGACCTTCACGGTTGCCGGACGCGAAACGGACGGGCGATGCACGCACGCCGACTGCGGGACGAGCGGGTGGTCTTCGGACGCCCGCCGCTGTCGCACGCGGCGTTCCGCCCGTCGTCCGGAGCCCACTGCGCGGTGACCGGCACCCGGGCCCGTGGCGCCCGGCTCGTGCGACGCCGCTGGATCGACGGCGTCGGCTCGCCGACCGGCCTCTGTCGCCCGTAACGGTCCGCACCCGCCCGTCGCCCCGGCGCGCCCGGTAGCCCTGCCCCTCGTGGCCCGTACCGGCCTCCTGCCTCCGGCCTGCCCGGAACGTGCCGGACACCTGCCCGGTGCCTGCCCGAGGCCCGGTCACGCCCGGCCACACGCGGTCACGCCCGGCCACGTCTCCGCTGAAGACACCGAGAAGATCAAGATCGAGGAACGGCTTCGCATGCCCCAGCACCCCGTGCTCACCCCCGACGACACCACACCCACCACGGACGACGCCTCCGGCGCCGCGCACCGCCACCCCCTGGACAACCCGGCCCGGGCCGCCCTGCTCGGCCCGCACGCCCACCTCGCCGAGCGGCACGGCGACGTCCTGCGCTACCCGGCCGACGTGTCGCCGTTCGTGGCCCTCCCGGACCGGCCCGACCGGGAGACCTGGCGGAACGTGGCGGCGCTGTACGGACCGGGCGGTGTCGTCAGCGCCTCCGGCTCCCCGGACACGGTGCCGGCCGACTGGGAGATCCTCATGCAGGGCCCGGGTGTCCAACTGGTGGACGAAGGCGTCCGGGCCGTGCCCGACGAGGAGGCCGTCCGGCTGGGCCCCGCCGACGTGCCGGAGATGCTGGCCCTGGTGGCGCACGCCCGGCCCGGCCCGTTCCTGCCCCGCACCATCGAGCTCGGCGGCTATCTGGGCATCCGGCGCGGCGGTGCCCTGGTCGCGATGGCCGGGGAGCGGCTGCGCCCGCCGGGCTGGACGGAGATCAGCGCCGTCTGCACGGCCGAGTCGCACCGGGGACAGGGCCTCGGGTCCCGGCTCGTCCGGGCGGTCGCGGCCGGGATCCGTGAGCGGGGCGACACGCCGTTCCTCCACACCTCGGCCGACAACACCACGGCGATCCGGCTCTACGAGTCGCTGGGGTTCCGGCTGCGCCGGCAGGTCACCTTCCTCGGCCTGCGCGTCCCCGGCGGAGACCGGAACGGGTGACGGCGGCCCCTGCCGGACCCACCCGAGGACCACCGCACCGAAGAAGCACCGAAGCAGCACCGAAGCACCGCACCGTTCCACCCCTTCCAAGGAGTTCGATGTGAGCCAGAACGTGAACTACGCCAGCCCCGCCGACACCGCCGTCCACGGCGAGTACCGGATCACCAGGGCCCCGGGCGACGAGCGCCCGCTGTACCGCTTCACCGGGCGGATCACCGCCGACGGCAGCAGCGGGTTCCTCGCCGAGCCCGGCCGCTACCACATCTACGCGGGCTGGTTCTGCCCCTGGGCGCAGCGCACCACCATCCAGCGCGCGCTCAACGGGCTGGAGGACGTCGTCTCGGTCTCCTACGTCGACGGCGGGCGCGACGGCCGGGGCTGGGCCTTCCGGGAGACCCACGGGCCGGACCCGGTCAACGGGTTCACCCTGCTGCGCGAAGCGTACGAGCGGACCGAGCCCGGTTTCGACGGGCACATCTCGGTGCCGACGCTGTGGGACCGGCAGACGGGACAGGTGGTCAGCAACGACTTCCGGACCATCGGCATCGACCTCGCGACGCAGTTCGGCCGGTGGAGCAACGGGGCCGACGCCTACCCGGAGGACCTCCGGGCCGAGATCGACGCGCTGGACGCCCGGCTGGGCCCGGCCGTCAACCACGGCGCGGGCGCGGCGGCGGGCACCGGGGAGGCCGCGCTGGCGGCCCGCGCCACGCTGCTGGAGACCTTCGCGGAGCTGGACAGCCGGCTGGCCACCAGCCGCTACCTGCTGGGCGACCGGCTGACCGAGGCGGACGTGCGGCTCTGGGTGACGCTGGCCCGCTTCGACGTCGGGCCCAACCGCGCCCGCACCATCACCCCCGGCCTGGCCGAGTACCCCCACCTGTGGGCCTACGCCCGCGATCTCTACCAGCAGAAGCCGTTCACCGGGACGACGGACTTCGCCACCTTCACCGAGCCGGGCGCGACCGTCCCCGACTGGAACGCCCCGGTGGAGCGCCCGCAGGTCGCCTGAGCCCCGAACCGGCCGGGGCCCCGGGGCCGGACCCCGGGGCACCGGCCGTGCGGCGGCGGCGCAGCGGCTCGCGGTCGCACGATCGAACCCGTGTGATGGGATGTCGTCGACGAGACGGGCGGGGACGGGCAAGGGCGGGCGATGGTGCGGAAGGTGACCGTGGACGAGTCGCGGGCGCGGGGGCTCATGCTCGGGTCGGCACTGGGGGACGCGGCCGGGGCGCTGCGGGGTCGCTGGCCGGCCGAGGGGCCGTTGCCGATCGGCGTCAGCACGCAGCTGGCGGCGTTCACCGCGGAGGGCGCGATCCGCGCCTCGGTGCGGATGAACCACCGGGGCATCAGCCACGCACCGTCCGTGGTGTGGCACGCGTACTGCCGTTGGGCCGTCCTCCAGGGGATCGAGCCCGAACGGATCTCCGAGCGCTGGACGGCCGGCGGCGGAAGCGCCTGGCCGGACGGCTGGCTCGTGCAGGTGCCGGGCCTGGGGGTGCGTCGCGGTTCCGCACCGGCCACCGTCACGGCGCTGACCGGCCTGATCCAGGGCACTCCGGAGAAGCCGGTGACCGGCAGCCGGGGTGCCCACGCGCTCACCCGGGGTCTGCCGCTCGGGCTCCTGTGGGCGCTGTCCGGCGCGGACGACTGTGCCCTGTCGGTCCGCCGGACCGCTGCCCTCACCCACGGCGCCCGGGACGCGCAGGACGCCGCGGTCGGCGCGGCGCAGGTGGTGGCCCGCTGCCTCACGGAGAGCGATCCGATCACGGCCTGGACGGCGTCCTCGCCCGGCGACGGGCACCCGTTCGACGCCGTGGTCCGCAGCCTGCCCATGCCGCACTCGGCGACCCCGGAGACCGTCCTCGACCTGCTGAAGGCGCCGGGGGGCAGCCCGGACCCGGGGCAGCTCGCCTGGATCGCCCCGGACGCGACGGCCTCCTCGGCGCTGCTGGGCGCGCTCTTCGTCGTCTCGCGCCTCCCGGGCCGGGACACCGTGCGCGCCGCCCTGGAGTTCGCGGCCGGTGCGCCCGACGGCAGCTCGGTGGCGTGCACGGCAGGTGCGCTGCTCGGTGCCGCGCACGGTGTCGGGGCGCTGCCGGCAGGGCTGCTGAGCCGACTCGAACTCGCCTGGGTGATCGACACCTTGGCGCGTGACCTGTTGCAGGAGTACGTCGATTCGCCCGGTGGCGGCGACTACCGGCCGGCTCGTGACCCCCTCTGGTGGCCCCGCTATCCCGGCTGGTGAGCGCCGGCCGGCCCGCCCGGTCGTCACCCGGAACACCCCGTCGCGTGCCATGACCGCTGGTCAGCGGGTCAGGGCCGGTCCCTCCGACGCTCGTGGCCGGCCCCGCGCGGCGGCGCGGGAGGAGGGTCGAGCGCGGCCGCCTCCTCGCAGACCCGTTCTCAACGGGCATTGACGCCGGTCGTTTTGTTGATCTACGGTTCCAGCGCGCCACGAGTTCCGGTGTTCAAGCCCTGGCTGGCCGGACGGCAACCCCCTGACGCGGTGGGGTGCTCCAGGTGAAGGCTCGGTGGACGTCCCGTTCCACAAGCGCGATCGCTCCGGCCATGGGCCGGCGCCAAGACCAGGAGGTTGGAATGGCAGGGCTGTTCAGCCGCCGCCACATCGACCTGCTGCTGGTCTCCAGCGCACTCTGTCGCCGCTGACCACCGGACGGCCGCCCGGCCGGACCGGTCCAGTGATCGGCTCCTTCGCGATGCGCACCGCCCGGACACCGGCACGGCCCCGTTCACAGCCGCCGGCACGCCCCGGGCACGGCGCACTCGCGTCCATCACGCGTGCGGAAGCAGAGAACTCCCATGTCATCTCTCATCGGTTCGACCAGGCACAGCCTCGCGGTGATATCCCTCGGTACGGCGGCGGTGGTGGCCCTGACCGCCTGCACCAGCTCGCGGACCGCCGGCGGCGGGACGGCGGAGAAGGCCCTCACCATCGGCACCACCGACCAGGTGACCGGTCTCGACCCGGCGGGCTCCTGGGACGCGGGTTCCGGGACGATCGAGAGCGAGGTCTACGCGACCCTGCTCAGCGCCAGGAACGGCTCGTCCGACGTGTCGCTGGACCTCGCGTCCGCGATCGCGCTGACCGACCCCACCACCTGGACGGTCACGCTGAAGCCGGGCCTGAAGTTCGCCAATGGACACGAACTGACCTCCTCCGACGTCAAGTTCAGCTTCGACCGGCAGCTGGCGATCGCCGACAAGAACGGCCCCTCCTCGCTGCTCCACAACCTCGGGTCGGTGGCGGCGCCGGACCCGGCGACGGTGGTGTTCACCCTCAAGTCGGCCAACGACACGCTGTTCCCGCAGGTCCTCTCCACCGCGGCCGGCTACCTCGTGGACGAGCAGGTGTTCCCCGCGGACAAGGTCCTCGACGACGCGGCCGTCGTCGCGGCCAAGCCCTGGAGCGGCCCCTACGCGATCGGCAGCTACGACCGGAACTCGCTGGTCTCCTTCACCGCGAACACCGCCTACCAGGGGCAGCTCGGCACCCCGAAGACCAAGAACGTGCAGCTCAAGTACTACACGGACGCCGGTAACCTCAAGCTCGACGTCCAGCAGGGCACCATCGACGTGGTCTACCGCACCCTGCCCATCACCGACCTCCAGGACCTGTCCACCAAGCAGGGCATCGAGGTGCACACCGGCTCCGGCAACGGCATCCGGTTCATCGTCTTCAACCTCAAGACCCAGCCCTACGGGTCGGCCACCCAACAGGCCGACCAGTCCAAGGCCCTGGCGGTCCGTCAGGCGGTCGCCGACTCGATCGACCGGGCCCAGCTCGCCTCGCAGGTCTACAAGAAAACCTTCCAGCCGCTCTACAGCTCCGTCCCCGACGGCATCACCGGTGCGACCCCCTCCCTCAAGTCGCTCTACGGCGACAAGCAGGGCGGGCCGGACAAGGCCGCCGCGGCGCAGCGGCTCTCGGCTGCGGGCGTGAGCACCCCGGTCACCCTGAACCTGCAGTACAACCCCGACCACTACGGCTCGTCGTCGGCGGACGAGTACGCGCTGGTCAAGACCCAGCTGGAGGCCACCGGCCTGTTCAAGGTGAACCTCCAGTCCACCGCCTGGGCCCAGTACGGCAAGGAGCGCGTCGCCGACCAGTACCCGCTCTACCAGCTCGGCTGGTACGCGGACTACCTCGACGCCGACAACTACCTCTCCTCGTTCTACGCCGAGAACAACTGGGTGAACAACGGCTACACCGACCCCGCCGTGCGGGCGGTGATCAAGCAGGAGGAGACCGAGACCGACGCGGCCAAGCGCACCGCGCTGATCCAGCAGGCGCAGGACGCGACCGCGGCCGCGCTGCCGCTGCTGCCGCTGCTCCAGGGCTCCACCGCGATCGTCACCCGGAGCGGGATCGAGGGCGTGCCCGCCAAGCTCACCAGCGCGTACCAGTTCCGCTGGGCGGAGCTCGTGAAGAAGTGAGCGTCCCCGTACAGGAGGCCTCCGGCGCCGTCGGCTCGACCGGCGGCGCCGCCGGGTACGGTCTCGCCCGCTACCTGATCGTCCGCTTCCTCCTCATCGTCCCCACCGTGCTCGTCCTGGTCAGCGTCGTCTTCTTCCTGATGCGCGCCACCGGCGACCCGATCACCACCGCCTTCGGCGACCGGCTGACCCCGGCCCAACTGCAGGAGAGACTGCACCGGGCGGGCTACGACCGGCCGCTGCTGACCCAGTACCTCGACTACCTGCGCGCCACGTTCACCGGGGACTTCGGCACGACGGCCACCGACAACCAGGCGGTGTCGCAGGTGCTGCGCACCTACGGCGCCGCGACCGTCGAGCTGTCCTGCTTCGCGCTGCTCGTCGCGCTGGCCGTCGGTCTGCCGCTGGGCATGGTCGCCGCCTCCTACCGCGACCGCGCGCCCGACGTCGCACTGCGGCTGTTCGCGATCCTCACCTACGCCACCCCGGTCTTCTTCTTCGGGCTGCTGCTGAAACTGGTCTTCGCGATCTGGCTGGGCTGGTTCCCGGCCTCCGGCCGGGCGGGCATCGACGTCCAGCTGGAACTGCAGGACCAGACCAGTACCACCGGCTTGTACCTGGTCGACGCGCTCCGCAGCGGCGACGGGTCCGCGGTCGTCGACGTGCTGCGGCACGCGGTGCTGCCCGGCCTCGCGCTCGGGCTGCTGGTCGCCGGTGTGCTGCTGCGCCTGGTCCGGACGAACCTGATCGGGACCCTCTCCGCCGACTACGTGGAGGCCGCCCGCTCCCGCGGGGTCGGCCGGCTGCGGCTGGTGACCAGGCACGCCACCCGGCCGGCCCTGATCCCCGTCGTCACCGTCCTCGGCCTGCAGGTCGCGGGGCTGCTCGGCGGGGCGGTGCTCACCGAGACCACCTTCGAATGGAAGGGCCTCGGCTTCGAACTCGCCCACTATCTGACGGTCCGTGACTTCACCGCCGTGCAGGGGATCGTGGCGATCTTCGCCGTGGTCGTCGCGCTGACCAACTTCCTCGTCGACGTCGTCGCGGCGCTGATCGATCCCCGAGTGAGGTACTGAGTGGTGAACCAACTGCTCGCCCATTGGGGCGTCGGACCGCGTCGGCGCCGGCTCCCGCTGCCCGCCGGGGTGCGCGGCAGTGCCGGGCTGCAACGCGTCATGCTGCTGACGGGCGCGGTGCTGACCGGCCTCTTCCTGCTCGCGGCCCTCCTCGCCCCGCTGCTCGCTCCCCACGGCCACGCGCAACTGCGCAGCGGGGAGGAACTCTTCGGTTCGCAGCAGCGCCCGAGTGCCACCCACCCGCTCGGCACCACCATCGCCGGGTACGACGTGCTGTCCCGGACGCTCTGGGGCACCCGGACGGCCCTGGAGATCATCGTCGCCGCCCTGCTGCTCTCGGTGGTGGCGGGAGTCCTGCTCGGTCTCCTCTCCGGCTACCTCGGCGGGTGGGTGGACCGGCTGCTGGTGGGGCTCGCCGACGCGATGTACGCGTTCCCCTCGCTGCTGCTGGCGATCATCATGTCGATCGTGATCAGCGGCGGCCGGTCCAGCCTGGTCGGCGGCCTGGGCGCGGCGGCCTGTTCGGTCGCCGTGGCCTTCGTACCGCAGTACTTCCGGGTGGTGCGGGCCGAAGTGGCCCGGGTGAAGGCCGAGCCGTTCGTCGAGGCGGCCCGGGTGATCGGTACCGGCATGTGGCGGATCATGTTCCGGCACGTCCTGCGGAACTCGGTGCGCACCCTGCCGCTGATCCTCACCATCAACGCCTCGGAGGCGATCCTCACCCTGGCGGGCCTGGGCTTCCTGGGCTTCGGGATCGAGCCCAACTCCGCGGCCGAATGGGGCTACGACCTCAACCGCTCGGTCACGGACGTCACCTCGGGGATCTGGTGGACGGCGCTCCCGCCCGGGCTGGCGATCGTCCTCACCGTGCTCGGGACGACCCTCCTCGGCGAGAGCCTCACCGATCTGGCCGACCCGAGGCTGCGCCGCCGCCAGGGCGAGGGGCGCCCGCTCACGGAGACCGTACCGAACGGAGGACCCGGCGATGACTGACCTGCTGCGCATCGAGGACCTGCACATCTCGTTCGGCACGGACGGCGGTCGGGCGCCCGCCGTCCGCGGGGTCTCCCTGTCGGTGGCGCCCGGCGAGGTGCTCGCCCTGGTCGGCGAGAGCGGCAGCGGCAAGACGGTGACCGCGAAGTCGGTCCTCGGACTCCTGCCCGCCACGGCGTCCACCGGCGGACGGGTGCTGCTGGGCGACGGCCTGGCCGAACCGGTCGAGGACGTGCTGACGGCGTCCCCCGCCCGGCTGCGCGCCCTGCGCGGCACGCACGCCGCGATGGTCTTCCAGGAGCCGTCCACCGCGTTGAACCCGGTGTTCACCATCGGCTGGCAGCTCGCCGAGGGGTTGCGGGCCCACGGGGGCGGATCACGGGCGCAGCGGCGGGCCCGGGCGATCGAGATGCTCGGGAAGGTCGGCATACCCGAGCCGGCCGTGCGGGTGGACCACTACCCGCACCAACTCTCCGGCGGCCAGAAGCAGCGCGCCGTCATCGCGATGGCCCTGGCGCTCGGCACCCGGCTGATCGTGGCCGACGAACCGACGACCGCGCTGGACGTCACGGTGCAGGCCGAGATCCTCGAACTGCTGCACCGGTGCCGGACCGACTTCGGCACGGCCGTCCTGCTGATCACCCACAACATGGGCGTGGTCGCGGACCTCGCCGACCGGGTGGCGGTGATGCGCGAGGGGCGCATCGTCGAGCAGGCGCCCGTCCGCACCCTGTTCGCCGCACCGGCCCACCCGTACACCCGTGAACTGCTGGCCGCCGTACCCGCCTTCACCACCGCCGTCGTGCCGCCCGTTCCCCCGCCCGTCCCCCCGTCCGACGGCCGGCCCGCCGAAGCCGCCGTGGAGCCCGTGGTCAGGGCCTCCGGGCTGACCGTCGAGTACCCCGCGCGACTGGGCGGCAAGGCCTTCCGCGCGGTCGACGGGGTCAGCTTCGAGATCCGCCCCGGCGAGGTGCTCGGTCTGGTGGGGGAGAGCGGCTCCGGCAAGTCGACGATCGGCCGGGCGGTCGCCGGCCTGGTCGGCGTCGGCTCGGGAGAGCTCGACGTGCTCGGCGAGCCACTGGCGGCCCGGGGACGGCTGCGGCGGGCGCGTCGTTCCACGGCGGGCAGCAGGGCCGGGCAGATCGGCTTCGTCTTCCAGGACCCGGCGACCAGCTTCAATCCGCTGCTGACGATCGGCGAGTGCGTCGGGGAGCCGCTGACGGTCCACCGGCGCGACCTCGGCGCGCGGGCGATCCGGGCGGAGGTCGAGTCGCTCCTGGAGTCGGTCCGACTGCCGCGCGGCCACGCGGATCGCCACCCGCACGAACTCAGCGGCGGCGAACGCCAACGGGCCGGGCTGGCCCGGGCGCTGGCGCTGCACCCACGATTGGTGATCGCCGACGAGCCGACCTCGGCGCTGGACGTCTCGGTCCAGGCGAAGGTGCTGGAGCTGTTCGTCCGGCTCCAGCGGGAACGCGGCTTCGCCGCACTGTTCATCAGTCATGACCTCGCGGTGGTCCAGCAGGTGGCGGACCGCGTCGCCGTCCTGCGCCACGGGCGGATCGTCGAGTCGGGCAGTGCCGCACAGGTCCTCGGCGCACCGCGGGCCGACTACACGCAACGGCTGATCGCCGCGCTGCCGGTTCCCGACCCGACCAGGCAGGCCCGCCGGGAGCGCAGCCCCGCGCACACCTGACGGCGAACGGGCCGGGCGCGCCGCGTGGCTGCGGCGCGCCCGGCCGCGCTCGGCCGAGCCGTTCGTGCCCGGAGGACCAGGTCGGCGATCTCCCGCCCGGCTCGTCGGGGGAGGCGGGTGAACCGGGGCGTAGCCTTCCGGTCACGCTGCCCGACCGGCGCCGACCTGCGGCGGAGTCGGCCCGACGAGGTGTCGGTCGAGCCTTCGATGTCCGCGCGGTAGCGTTACGTGGATATGACATGTACGCTGCGTGTCGCTGGTTGCACAGCATGCGGGCCTGGCCGCTGCTCCGTGGGGGGAGTCACGTCCAGGCCCGGCCGCCGGCCAGGGACCTCGGTTGTGCTCGTGGGGGAGCTTCAACCGGGGCCCTTCGGCGGGCTACTGACGGTATGCCCGCTCCGACCGGGCTTCAGTCATACAATCGTGCGCCGGTCGCCCGGATTCTCACGGGGCCGTCCGGGCACGTCCCTTCGGCATGTGACGTGACGGCCCGTCCGGCCGGGTGAACGGGCGGCGCGGCGAGGTGGGCGGCGCCGGGCCGGGGCGGATGATCGGCGGGTTCACGGGTGCCCACACAGCCGGAGGCGGCCATGCGGATCCTGCTCGTCGCGAGCGCGTTCAACAGCCTCACCCAGCGGGTCCACGCCGAGTTGCGGGACCGCCGGCACGCGGTCGAGGTCCATCCGGCCGGTGACGACGACGCGCTGCGCGGGGCGATCGCCAGGTGGGCCCCGGAGCTGGTGGTCGCACCGATACTGCGGACGGCGCTCCCGCGCGACGTCTGGTCGGCGTTGCCGTGCCTGATCGTGCACCCCGGCCCGCCGGGGGACCGCGGGCCCTCCTCCCTCGACTGGGCGATCCACGAAGGAGCGGTCGACTGGGGCGTGACGGTGCTGCAGGCCGACGAGGTGATGGACGCCGGCGCCGTCTGGGCCACGGCCACCTGCCCGCTGCCGCCCGTCGGCAAGAGCGACCTGTACCGCAACGAGGTCTCCGACGCCGCGGTCGGGGCGGTGCTGCGGGCCGTGGAGCGGTTCGCCTCGGGCGCCTTCGCCCCGCGCCCGCAGAGCGGCCCCGACTGGCGGGTGCCCGACCACACCAGGCCCTACCTGCGCCAGGAGACCCGCCGGATCGACTGGGCCGGGGACGCCACCGACACCGTGCTGCGCAAGCTCCGGGCGGCGGACTCCCAGCCCGGGGTGCTCGACGACCTGCTCGGCGCCGAGTGGTACCTGCACGGCGGCCACCGGGAGCACGACCTCGGCGGGCGCCCCGGCGATCTGCTGGCGACCCGGGCCGGAGCGGTCTGCCGGGCGACGGTCGACGGCGCGGTGTGGATTCCCGAGCTGCGCCGCCGCCGTCACCCGGGCGGCCCCGCCACCTTCAAGCTGCCGGCCGTCACCGCGCTCGGCGACGCGCTGCCGGCCCTGCCCGAGGTGCCCGCGCCGCTGATGCCGGCGCCGCGGGACCGGGTCTGGTCGGACATCCGCTACCGGGAGGACGGCCCGGTCGGTCTGCTCCGCTTCTCCTTCCCCGGCGGCGCGATGAGCACCGGGCACTGCCGCCGCCTGCTCGACGCCTACCGCTTCGCGGTGGCCCGGCCGACGTCCGTCCTGGTGCTGGGCGGCGGCCGCGACTTCTTCTCCAACGGGATCCACCTGAACGTCATCGAGGCCGCGTCCGACCCGGCGGCGGAGTCCTGGGCGAACATCAACGCCATCGACGACCTGGTCGAGGCGGTCCTCACCACCACCGACCGCCTGGTGGTCGCGGCCCTCGGCGGGAACGCCGCCGCCGGCGGGGTGATGCTCGCGCTGGCCGCCGACGAGGTGTGGTGCCGGCAGGGTGTGGTGCTCAATCCGCACTACCGCCTGATGGGCCTGCACGGTTCGGAGTACTGGACCTACACCCTGCCGCGCCGGGTGGGGGCCGCCGAGGCCGGCCGGCTCACCGCTCAGGCGCTCCCGGTCAGTGCCGCGGCCGCGCTGCGGGGCCGGCTGGTCGACCGGGTGCTGGCGAGCGCCCCGCAGGACTTCGGGCGGGAGGCGGGCCGGCTGGCCGGGCTGCTCGCCGCCTCGCCGACCGCCCAGGGCCGGATCGCCGCCAAGAAGGCGGCCCGTGAGGCGGACGAGCTGGTGAAGCCGCTCGCCGCGTACCGCCGCGAGGAACTGACCGTGATGCGGCACCAGTTCTTCACCCCGGACGCGCCCTACCACGCGCTCCGGGCCGCCTTCGTCCGCAAGCGGCCGGCGCCCGTACCGGTGCCCGGGCCGTAGGCCCCGAGCCCTGCCCGGATGCTCCGAACGGCCGCCCCGGCTTGCGCTCCGTCCGAGTGCTCCCCCGGCCCTGCGGACCGGCGGGCAGTGGAAACCGCTGCTATGACTGGTTTGAGCCTTTTTGTCCGGCTCCCAGTTCCGAGGAGGCATCCTCATGGGTGCTGCAACAACGAGCGCCACCGACACCGATGTGGTGCACATTCTCTGGATCAACGCGGGCCTGAGCTGCGACGGTGACTCGGTCTCCCTGACCGCGGCCATGCAGCCGAGCATCGAGGAGATCGTCACCGGCGCACTGCCGGGCCTGCCGAAGATCGCCGTCCACTGGCCGCTGATCGACTTCGAGTGCGGGCCGGTGCAGGGCGCGGACAACTTCGTGGAGTGGTTCTTCAAGGCGGACCGCGGCGAACTCGACCCGTTCGTCCTGGTCGTCGAAGGATCCATCCCGAACGAGAGCATCAAGGAGGAGGGCTACTGGTGCGGCTTCGGCGACGATCCGCTGACCGGTCAGCCGATCACCACCAGTGAGTGGCTGGACCGCCTCGCGCCCAAGGCCACGGCGGTGGTCGCCATCGGCACCTGCGCCACCTACGGCGGCATCCACGCCATGGCCGGCAACCCGACCGGTGCCATGGGCGTGCCCGACTACCTGGGCTGGGACTGGAAGTCCAAGGCCGGCCTGCCCATCGTCTGCGTGCCGGGCTGCCCCATCCAGCCCGACAACTTCTCCGAGACGCTGACCTACCTGCTCTACCAGCTGGCCGGCTCCGCGCCGATGATCCCGCTGGACGACAAGCTGCGGCCGACCTGGCTCTTCGGCGCCACCGTGCACGAGGGCTGCGACCGCGGCGGCTACTACGAACAGGGCCAGTTCGCCACCGAGTACGGCACACCGGAGTGCCTGGTGCGGCTGGGCTGTTGGGGTCCGGTCGTCAAGTGCAACGTCACCAAGCGCGGCTGGATCAACGGCATCGGCGGCTGCCCCAACGTCGGCGGCATCTGCATCGCCTGCACGATGCCCGGCTTCCCCGACAAGTTCATGCCCTTCATGGACCCGCCGCCGGGCTCCCACATCTCGACCAACGCGAGCTCCGCGTACGGCGCGGTGATCCGGCGGCTGCGCTCGATCACCATGAAGACCCTCGACAAGGAACCCAAGTGGCGCCACCCGGGGCGCACGCTGACGACCGGTTACCGCAAGCCGCGGTGACCCGGCGGGGGGCCCCACGAACCCCCCCGGGGGGGGGGGCGCCGCGCCGCGGGGGCAGCCCGGCTTCGGGATGGGGAGACCGCACTGCGGGGCGCCGCCAGCGAGGG
>NZ_JBHVWC010000017.1:112857-146544 GCF_042882445.1 Kitasatospora sp. NPDC058218
CCTCTAATCTTAACCCATGGGGCCCCCCCCGGGGCCCTCGCTCCCGCCGGTTACCCCCACGCCGGGGTGCCCGGGGGGCCCGCCGCCCCCCCCCCCCGGTGCGGCGGCCCGCTCCGCCGCTGACCCTCCCCGCTTCCAGAAGGGCACGACAGACACGATGGCACCGACGACGAAGGCAGCCGGCGACGGCAGCGGCCTGGTGGAGATGTCCTGGGACCCGATCACCCGGATCGTGGGCAGCCTCGGCATCCACACGAAGATCGACTTCAAGCAGAAGAAGGTCGCGGAGTGCTACAGCACCTCCTCGGTCTTCCGCGGCTACAGCGTCTTCATGCGGGGCAAGGACCCGCGCGACGCGCACTTCATCACCAGCCGCATCTGCGGCATCTGCGGCGACAACCACGCCACCTGTTCCGTCTACGCGCAGAACATGGCGTACGGGGTGAAGCCCCCGCACCTCGGCGAGTGGATCATCAACCTCGGCGAGGCCGCCGAGTACATGTTCGACCACAACATCTTCCAGGAGAACCTGGTCGGGGTCGACTACTGCGAGAAGATGGTCCGCGAGACCAACCCCGGCGTCCTGGAGCTGGCCGAGCGCACCGCGGCGCCGCACGCCGGCGACCACGGGTACCGGACGATCGCCGACATCATGCGCTCGCTCAACCCGATCGAGGGCGAGTTCTACCGCGAGGCGCTGCAGGTCAGCCGCTACACGCGGGAGATGTTCTGCCTGATGGAGGGCCGCCACGTGCACCCCTCCACGCTCTACCCGGGCGGCGTCGGCACGGTGGCGACGGTCCAGCTGTTCACCGACTACCTGACCCGGCTGATGCGGTACGTGGAGTTCATGAAGAAGGTCGTGCCGCTGCACGACGACCTCTTCGACTTCTTCTACGAGGCGCTGCCCGGCTACGAGGAGGTCGGCCGGCGGCGCATCCTGCTCGGCTGCTGGGGGAGCCTCAACGACCCGGACCACTGCGACTTCACGTACCGGAACATGACCGACTGGGGTCGGAAGATGTTCGTCACCCCGGGCGTGGTCGTCGACGGCAAGCTGGTCACCAACGACCTGACCGAGATCAACCTCGGCATCCGCATCCTGCTCGGCAGCTCCTACTACGAGGACTGGGAGGGCAAGGAGCTGTTCGTCACCCACGACCCGCTGGGCAACCCGGTCGACCCCAGGCACCCCTGGAACCAGCACACCGTCCCCGCCCCGCAGAAGCGCAACTTCGACGACAAGTACAGCTGGGTGATGTCCCCGCGCTGGTTCGACGGCAAGGACCACCTCGCCCTCGACACCGGCGGCGGCCCGATCGCCCGCCTCTGGTCCACCGCGCTCTCCGGCCTGGTCGACATCGGCTACATCAAGGCCACCGGCCACAGCGTCCAGATCAACCTGCCGCGCTCGATGACCAAGCCGGAGACCACCTTCGAGTGGAAGATCCCCCGGTGGAGCAACGCCATCGAGCGCAACCGCGCCCGGACGTACTTCCAGGCGTACGCGGCCGCGGCGGCCCTGCACTTCGCGGAGAAGGCCCTCGCCGAGGTCCGCGCCGGGCGCAGCCAGACCTGGGAGCGGTTCGAGGTGCCGGACGAGTCCATCGGCTGCGGCTTCACCGAGGCCGTGCGCGGCGTCCTGTCGCACCACATGGTGATCCGGGACGGCAAGATCGCCAACTACCACCCGTACCCGCCGACACCGTGGAACGCGAGCGTCCGCGACAGCTACGGCACGCCCGGCCCCTACGAGGACGCGGTGCAGAACACGCCGATCTTCGAGGAGAACTCGCCGGAGAACTTCAAGGGCATCGACATCATGCGGGCCGTGCGCAGCTTCGACCCCTGTCTGCCCTGCGGCGTCCACATGTACGTCGGCGGCGGCCGGACCGTGCAGAAGATGCACGTGCCCACGGGCCTGAGCGGGCTCACCGCATGACGGCGGAGGAGACCGGGCTGCGGATCCAGGAGGCGCTGGACCACCTGGCCGACGGCGAGGAGCAGGGGGCGGGCGAGCAGCTCGTCCGCGAGCTGATGGCCTTCTACGGGGACGGGCTCACCCGGCTCGTCCGGGCCCTGCCGCCGCAGGCGCTGGGGCAGCTGCTGGACGACCCGGCGGTGGCCGGGCTGCTGGTCCTGCACGACCTCCACCCCGAGGACGTCACCGCGCGGATCGCCCGCGCGCTCGCCTCGCTGCCCGAGCCGGTCGAGCAGCTCGGCTTCGACCCCGGGACGGGCGGCCTGCGGCTGCGCCGGACCAGGAGCGGCTGCGGCTGCAGCGAGCAGGACATCGAGGCCGCGCTGGCCTGCCACGCCCCCGAGGTGACGGCCGTGGAGCTGGACCGCGCGCCGCAGCTGCTGCAGATCGGCACCCGCCCGCCGGCCTCGGCGGAGGTGCGGTGAGCGCCCGCCGGCTGTCCCGCCCCGGCGCCGCCCTGCTGCGCCGGCTGCGCGAGCCCGCGCCCCCGCAGCCGGAGCGCTGCACGTTCTGCGGCCAGCAGGTCCCGCAGGAACACCGGCACCTGGTGGACACCGAGGAGCAGTCCCTCACCTGCGTCTGCACGGCCTGCGGGCTGCTGTTCCAACAGCCCGGCGCGGCCGGCGGCCGCTACCGCGGCGTGCCCGACCGCTACCTCGCCGAGCCGGACCACCGCTTCGGCGAGGAGCAGTGGGCGGCGCTCGGGATCCCGGTCGAGACGGCCTTCCTGTTCCGCAACGCCCGGCAGGACCGGCTGGTGCTGCTCTACCCCGGCCCGGGCGGCGCGACCGAGAGCGAGCCCGACGAGGCGGACTGGCAGGCCGCGCTCGGCGGCAGCCGGCTCGCCGCCGAACTGGAGCCCGACGTCGAGGCGTTGCTGCTGCGGCACCCGGCCGCGAGCCCGGTCCAGTGCTTTCTGGTGCCGATCGACGTCTGCTACGAGCTGGTGGGCCGGCTGCGGCGGTGCTGGAAGGGGTTCGACGGCGGGGCCGAGGCCCGGGCCGAACTCGACGCGTTCTTCGCGCGGGTGGCCGGTCGGGCCCGTGCGCCACGACCGGAGGAGGTCTCGTGACGGCCCTCTCCTTCGCCTGCACCGGGGTGCGGCCCGACCCCCACGCGGCCGGGCCGACGCTGGTCCTGCGGCTGCGCATCACCGCTCCCGCCGGTACCCGGGTGCACGCCCTCGCGCTCCGCTGCCAGCTGCGGATCGAGCCCGCGCGGCGTTCCTACGGCGAGGCGGAGGGCGAGCGGCTGGCCGACCTCTTCGGCGAGCGCTCCCGCTGGGGCAGCACGCTGCACCCGGTGCAGTTCGCCCTCGTCCCGCTGATGGTGCCCGGCTTCACCGGCGAGACCGAGGTGGACCTGGTCGTGCCGTGCACCTACGACATGGACGTGGCCTCGGCCCGCTACCTCGCGGCGCTGGACGGCGGCGACGTCCCCCTGCTGCTGCTGTTCTCCGGCACGGCGTTCACCGGCCCCGGCGGCTTCCAGGTCACCCCGGTGCCCTGGGACCGGGAGGCGACGCTGCGGATGCCCGTACAGGTGTGGCGGGAGATGATCGAGCAGCACTTCCCCGGCTGCGGCTGGCTGCGGCTGCCGGGCGAACTGATGGCGGAGCTGCTCGCCTACCGCTCACGACGGGCCCTGCCGTCCTGGGAGGCTACCGTGCGCGAGCTGCTCGACGCCGTCCGGACCGAGGAGGTCGCCCGGTGAACGCCTTCACGGCCGCGACCGAGGGCCGGTTCGCCCAGGCCCGGCAGATCGCCGACGCCGTCCTCTTCGAGGGCTACGTGCTCTACCCGTACCGCGCCTCAGCGGCCAAGAACCGGCTGCGCTGGCAGTTCGGCGTACTCGTCCCGCCCGGTTACGGCCAGGACAGCGGCGAGCACTCCCACCAGCGCACCGAGTGCCTGATGGAGCCGCGCCCCGGCGACCGGCTCGCGGTGGAGCTGCGGTTCCTCCGGGCGCAGCGGCGGACCGTCCAACGCGCCACCGCGGCCGGCGGCTTCGAGCCGGTCGACGAGCTGGAGCTCGCCGACCGGGTGCTCGTCCCGTGGGACGAGGGAGTCGAGGAGCGGGTCGAACTCGTCGTCCCCGTGGATGAGTTGGTCGGTGACGGGATCGTCCGGCCGTTCGCGCTGCCGGCCTGCGAGGAGATGGAACTGCTCCGCGAGGGCGGTGTGACGGTCGGCCGGCTGCTGCGCCGGCGCGAGCAGGCCGCCGGCGTCCTGCGGCTGACCGCCCGGGACGTTCCGGGGCCGTACGAGGTGCGCAGGCTGGCGGTCGTGGTGGAGAACACCGCCGACTGGTCGCCCGGGCCGGGCGACAGACGGGACGCGGCGCTGCCGCGCGCGCTGGTCTCGGCGCACCTGCTGCTGGGCCTGGACCGGGGCGCCTTCCTGTCGGTGACCGACCCGCCCGAGTGGGCGAAGGCCGCCGTCGGCGAGTGCCGCAACGAGCACACCTGGCCGGTGCTGGCCGGCCCGCCCGGCCGCGCCCAGGTGCTCCTGTCCTCGCCGATCATCCTGGAGGACCACCCGCTCGTGGCCCCGGAGAGCCTCGGCGCGCTCTACGACGCGACCGAGATCGACGAGATCCTCGCGCTGCGGACGGCGGCCCTGACCGAGCGCGAGAAGCGGGAGGCCCGGGGCACCGACGAGCGGGCGGGAGCCGTGATCGACCTCGCCGACTCGATGCCCCCGGAGGTCCTGGAGCGGCTGCACGGCGCCGTCCGGGGCCTGCGCGAGATCACCGGTGACGACCCGGACCAGCCCTGGTGGGATCCGGGCAACGATCCGGAGGTGGACCCGGACCGGGACCGGGTGGTGGTCGACGGCCGCGAGGTCGGGGCCGGCAGTCGCGTGCTGCTCCGGCCCGGCCGGCGGCGCACCGACGCCCAGGACCTCTTCCTGCACGGCCGGACCGCCGTGGTGGAGGCCGTGCTGCACGACGTCGACGGCTCGGTGCACCTCGCGGTGACGGTGGAGGACGACCCCGGAGCGGACCTGTGGCGGGCCCAGGGCCGGTTCCGCTACTTCCAGCCGGACGAGGTCACCCCGCTGGAGGAGTCATGAACACGGGCCGGGTGCTGGTGGCCGGGGTGGGCAACATCTTCCTCAGTGACGACGGGTTCGGCGTGGAGACCGTCCGGCGGCTGGCCGGGCACCCGCTGCCGCCGGACGTCGAACTGGTCGACGTGGGCGTGCGCGGAGTACACCTGGCCTACCAGCTGCTGGACGGCTACCGGACGCTCGTGCTCGTCGACGCCACCGCGCGCGGCGGCGAGCCGGGCACGGTGTACCTGATCGAGGCGGACGCCGGCCCGGTGGAGGCGCCCGTGTTGGACGGGCACCGGATGGGTCCGGACGCCGTGCTCGCGCTGCTCGGCACGCTGGCCGCCGGGACGGGCGGATCCCCGCCCGGACGGGTGCTGGTGGTCGGGTGCGAGCCGGAGTCGCTGGAGGAGGGCATCGGGCTGAGTGCCCCGGTGGCCGCCGCCGTCGAGGAGGCGGTCGGAGTGATCCTGCGGATCGTCGGAGCGGACGCGCAGGCGCAGAGAGAGGCGTCACCATGCTGAAGAACCTGCTGGGCGCGGCCGTCGTGGCCGCGGTCGTGACCCTGGTCTGGCAGAGCCTGCCCGACCTGAAGCGCTACCTGCGGATCCTGCGGATGTGAGGACCGGGTTGCGGCGAACGGTGTACTCCGGGCGCGGTGGCGGCGCGGCTGCGAGCCGATGTCGCCACCGCGCCCTTGTAATGAAGCCTGTTGCCTCCGGCAAGGGGAGTGGGGCCGATGCACGAGATGTCGATCGCGACGGCCGTCGTCGAGCAGGTGGACGCGGCGGCCCGTGAGCACGGGGCGTTCGCGGTGGAGAGGGTGCGCCTGCAGGTCGGCGAACTCGCCGGAGTAGTGCCCTCCGCACTGGACTTCTGCTTCGAACTCGCCTGCTCCGGAACGCTGTTGGAAGGCGCGGTGCTGGAGACCGAGGCGGTGCCGGCGCGGGCGAGGTGCACCCCGTGCGGTGTCGAGTGGGCCGTCGGCATGCCGCCCGACCTGGGGTGCCCGCAGTGTGCCGGCGCCCGGGTCGAGCTGCTCGCGGGCCGGGAGTTGCAGATCCTCGGCGTCCAGTGGGCCGAGCGCCCCGCGGGCGCCCTGGCCGACCAGGAAGGCTGAAACCGATGTGTCGCACGGTGGAACTCCGCCAGGCGGTCCTCGCCCGCAACGACGACGGCGCCCGGGAGCTGCGCGCCGAACTCGCCGCGCGCGGAACCGTCGTGGTGAACCTGCTGTCCAGCCCCGGCAGCGGGAAGACGGCGCTGCTGGAGGCCGAGCTCGGGCTGGCCCGGGCGCGCGGGGTGCCGGTGGCGGCGCTCACCGCGGACCTCGCGACCGAGAACGACGCGGTGCGGCTGGCCCGTTCGGGTGCTCCGGTGAAGCAGGTGCTCACCGACGGGCTGTGCCATCTGGAGACGGCGATGCTCCGGGAGCACCTGGCGGGCTGGCTGCCGGGGGACACCCGGCTGCTCTTCGTCGAGAACGTCGGCAACCTGGTCTGCCCGGCCTCGTACGACCTCGGCGAGTCGCTGCGGGTGGTGCTCGCGTCCGTCACCGAGGGGGAGGACAAGCCGCTCAAGTACCCGACGGCCTTCGGGCTGGCCAACCTGGTGCTGGTGACGAAGGCGGACCTCGCGGTGGCGGCGGAGTTCGACGAGGCCGCGTTCCTGGCGAGCGTCGCGCGGGTCAACCCGGGAGTGGAGGTGCTGTTCACCTCCGTCCGGACCGGGCAGGGGGCGGGGGTGCTGCTGGACCGGGCGCTCGCGGTGCTGGACGGCGCCGAGCCGCACCGGCCGGTCATGGCGGGCACACCGGGGCACGGGCACGGGCACACCCACGGGCCCGGGGCGGGGCACGACCACAGCCACGATCACGGGCACGACCACGGGCACGACGGCGCGCACGCGCATCCGCACGTCCCGGTGGCGGAACGGTCGTGACGGCCGGTCGGCCGACGGCCGGGCCCGAGCGGCGCAGGGTCGCCGTGCGCGGACTCGTCCAGGGGGTCGGGTTCCGACCGTTCGTCTTCACGCTCGCCGCCGAACTCGGCCTGGCCGGCACCGTCACCAACACCGGGGACGGCGTGCTGGCCGAGGTCGAGGGCCGGCCGGAGTCGGTGGACGCGTTCTGCCGCCGGATCGCGACCGACGCGCCGCCGCTGGCGCAGGTCGCCTCGGTGGAGCACGAGGTCCTGGCCCTCACCGGCGCGACCGGGTTCGCCATCACACCCTCCCGGGCCGACGGCCCGCGCCGGACGCTGATCCCGCCCGACACCGCCACCTGCGCGGACTGCCTCGCCGAACTCGCCGACCCCGGCGACCGCCGCCACCGGCACCCGTTCATCAGCTGCACCAACTGCGGGCCCCGCCACACCATCGTGACCGGTCTGCCCTACGACCGGGCCAACACCACGATGGCCGGGTTCCCGATGTGCCCGGACTGCGAGCGCGAGTACACCGACCCGGCCGACCGGCGCTTCCACGCCCAGCCGGTCTGCTGCCACGCGTGCGGCCCCAGACTCGCCCTGGTCGTGCCGGGGCTGGCGACGCTCGACGGCGAGACGGCGCTCACCGAGGCCCGGCGCCTGCTCGCCGACGGAGCGATCCTGGCCGTCAAGGGCATCGGCGGCTACCACCTGGCCTGCGACGCGCTCAACGAGGAGAGCGTGGCCCGGCTGCGCCGGCGCAAGCGGCGCGGCGCCAAGCCGTTCGCCCTGATGGCGCGGGACCTCGGCGAGGTCGCCCCGCTGGTCCGCCCGGACCGGGTCGAGGAGGAACTGCTCACCGGGCCCGTGCGGCCGATCGTCCTGCTGCGCCGCCGCGGGCCGTGGCCGGCGGCACTGGAGGCGGTGGCGCCCCGCAGCCCGGACCTCGGGGTGATGCTGCCCTACACCCCGCTGCACCAGCTGTTGATCGCCCCGCCAGGCCCCGGACTGCTCGTGATGACCAGCGCCAACCTCTCCGGCGAGCCGGTCGTGACGGAGGACCGGGACGCGTTCGCCCGGCTCGCGCCGCTGGTCGACGCCTGGCTCACGCACGACCGGCCCATCCACGTCCCGTGCGAGGACTCGGTGGTGCGGGTGGTCGACGGTGAGCAGCTGCCGATCCGTCGCTCCCGCGGCCACGCGCCGCTGCCGCTGCCGCTCCCGGTGCCGGTCCGGCCGGTGCTGGCCGTGGGCGGTGACCTCAAGAACACCTTCGCGCTGGCGCAGGACGACTACGCCTGGCTGTCCGGCCACATCGGGGACATGGACGACCTCGCCACCCTCGACGCCTTCGACCGGGCGGTGACGCACCTGGGCGCCGTCACCGGGGTCCGGCCCGACCTGCTGGCCGTGGACCGCCACCCCGGCTACCGGTCCGTGCGGCACGCCCGGAGCACCGCCCGCGGGCGGGAGGTGCGGGCGGTGCAGCACCACCACGCGCACGTCGCCTCGGTGATGGCCGAGCACGGCCTCGACGGCGGCCGGCCCGTGCTGGGGGTCGCGTTCGACGGCACCGGGTTCGGTGACGACGGCGCGGTGTGGGGCGGCGAGGTGCTGCTGGCCGACTACGACGGCTACCGCCGGCTCGCCCACCTCGCGTACGTCCCGTTGCCGGGCGGGGACGCGGCGGTGGCGCGCCCGTACCGGATGGCGCTCGCCCACCTGCGCGCGGCAGGGCTCCCGTGGGCGGCCGAGCTGCCGCCGGTCCTGGCCTGCCCGGACGATGAACAGCGGCTGCTGGAGCGGCAGTTGGAGCGCTCGCTGAACTGCCTGCCGACCTCCAGCATGGGGCGGCTGTTCGACGCGGTGTCCGCGCTCGCCGGGATCTGCCAGCGGGTCGAGTACGAGGCGCAGGCGGCGATCGAGCTGGAGGGCGCGGCGCTGGCGCACGGCCCGGCCCGGGGGTACGCGTTCGACCTGCGGCCGGTGGACGGCACGCTGGTCGCCGACCCGGCGCCGGTGCTCGCCGCGGTGGTGGCCGACCTGGCCGCCGGCGCCCCGGCCGGTCGGATCGCGGCCCGCTTCCACGACGCGGTGGCCGGACTCGTCCGCCGGATCTGCGGAGCCGCCCGGGAGGAGCACGGGACCGGGACGGTCGCGCTGACCGGCGGGGTCTTCGCCAACGCGCTGCTGTCCTCGGCCTGCGCGGCCGGCCTGCGGGCGGACGGCTTCACCGTGCTGCGGCACCGCCGGGTGCCGCCCAACGACGGAGGACTGGCGCTCGGGCAGCTGATGGTGGCCGCCCGGGCCGCCGGCCCGGTCGCCACCTGAGAGGAGAGAGCCCGGATGTGTCTGGCGGTGCCCGGAAGAGTGGTGGAGATCGCGGAACGCGACGGCGCCAGGATGGCGGTCGTCGACTTCGGCGGAGTCGTCAAGGACGTGTGCCTGGAGTACCTCCCGGACCTGAAGGTGGGTGAGTACGCCATCGTGCACGTCGGGTTCGCCCTGCAGCGCCTCGACGAGGAGTCGGCCCGCCGGACGCTGGAGCTCTTCGCCGAGATCGGCCTGTTGCAGGAGGAGTTCGGCGACCCGTGGGAAGCGGCGGCAGCGGCCGTGAGGGAGGAACAGCAGTGAAGTACCTGGAGGACTTCCAGAACCCGGAGCTGGCGGCCGGCCTGCTCGCGGACATCAGGGCGACGGTCACCAGGCCGTGGGCGCTGATGGAGGTGTGCGGCGGGCAGACGCACACCATCATCCGGCAGGGGATCGATCAACTCCTCCCGAAGGAGGTCGAGTTGATCCACGGGCCGGGCTGTCCGGTCTGTGTGACCCCGCTGGAGGTGATCGACCGGGCGCTGGCGATCGCCGCCCGGCCCGAAGTGATCTTCTGCTCGTTCGGCGACATGCTGCGGGTGCCGGGCACCGACCGCGACCTCTTCCGGGTCCGCGGCGAGGGCGGTGACGTCCGGGTGGTGTACTCGCCGCTCGACGCCCTGAGGATCGCCCGGGAGAACCCGGACCGCGAGGTCGTCTTCTTCGGCATCGGTTTCGAGACCACCGCCCCGCCGAACGCCATGGCCGTCCACCAGGCCAGGAAGCAGGGCGTCCGCAACTTCAGCATGCTCGTCTCGCACGTGCGGGTGCCCCCGGCCATCGAGGCCATCATGACCTCGCCGCAGTGCCGGGTCCAGGGCTTCCTGGCCGCCGGACACGTGTGCAGCGTGATGGGCACCGACGAGTACCCGGCGCTGGCCGAGCGCCACCGGGTGCCGATCGTGGTCACCGGGTTCGAGCCGCTGGACATCCTGGAGGGGATCCGGCGCACCGTGCGGCAGTTGGAGCGCGGCGAGCACACCGTCGAGAACGCCTACGCCCGGGCCGTCCGCCCGGAGGGCAACCCGGCGGCGCGGGCCATGCTGGAGGACGTCTTCGAGGTGACCGACCGGGCCTGGCGCGGCATCGGCGTGATCCCGCAGAGCGGTTGGCGGCTGTCCTCGCGCTACCACGACCAGAACGCCGAGCACCGCTTCGACGTGGCCGGGATCACCACCCGGGAGTCCGCGCAGTGTCGCAGCGGGGAGGTCCTGCAGGGCCTGCTCAAGCCCGACCAGTGCGAGGCCTTCGGCACCACCTGCACTCCGCGCACCCCGCTCGGCGCCACCATGGTGTCCAGCGAGGGGGCCTGCGCCGCGTACTACCTCTACCGCCGGCTGAGCACGCCGGCCGTTCCCCGGGAGGCGAGCCCCGTTGGCTGAGGCCGAGATCCTGACCGCGCCGGCGGGCGTGCCGTCCGCCGCACCGCCTGCCGTGCCGTCCGCTGCGCCGGACCTCTCCGGGTGGAGCTGCCCGCTGCCGCTTCGCGACCACCCGCGGGTGGTGATGGGGCACGGCGGAGGCGGGGCCATGTCGGCCGAGCTGGTGGAGAACATCTTCGCCCCGGCGTTCGGCGGCCGGGTGCTCGCCGGGCTCGGCGACTCCGCCGTCCTGGAGCTCGGCGGGGCCAGACTCGCCTTCTCCACCGACTCCTACGTCGTGCGGCCGCTCTTCTTCCCCGGCGGCAGCATCGGCGACCTCGCCGTCAACGGGACGGTCAACGACCTCGCCATGAGCGGGGCCCGGGCGGCCTACCTGTCCTGCGGGTTCATCCTGGAGGAGGGCGTGGAGATGGCCGTGGTGGACCGGGTCGCCCGGGCGCTCGGGGCCGCCGCGCGGGTGGCCGGGGTGGAGGTCGCCACCGGTGACACCAAGGTGGTCGAGGCCGGTCACGGCGACGGCGTCTACCTCAACACCGCCGGCATCGGGCTCGTCCCGGCCGGGGTGGACATCAGAGCGCAGCGGGCCGTTCCGGGCGACGTGGTGATCGTCAGCGGGGAGATCGGGCTGCACGGCGTCGCGATCATGAGCGTGCGCGAGGGCCTGGAGTTCGGCGTGGAGATCGAGAGCGACTGCGCCGCGCTGGGCGGCCTGGTCGACGCCATGCTGGCGGTCACCCCGGATCTGCACGTGCTGCGCGATCCCACCCGGGGCGGGTTGGCCGCGGCGCTCAACGAGATCGCGGCGGCGGCCGGCGTGGGCGTGGTGATGAGCGAGCGTGCCGTTCCGGTGCCGCCGCAGGTCGCCAACGCGTGCGCGGTGCTCGGCCTCGACCCGATGTACGTCGCGAACGAGGGCAAGCTGGTCGCCTTCGTGCCGCGTGAGCAGGCGGAGGCGGTGCTCGCCGCGATGCGGGCGCACCCCCTGGGCGCGGGAGCGGCGGTGATCGGCGAGTGCGTGGCGGAGCACCCCGGCATGGTGGTCGCCCGTACGGCGCTCGGCGGCACCCGGGTGGTCGACCTGCCGATGGGTGAGCAACTGCCGCGGATCTGCTAGATCCTCTCCGGTCGGTCCCGGCGGATCGGCGCGCGGCCCCCCGGCTTCGGCCGGGAGGTACCCCCACGACGTGCCCGGCCGGGTGTGCGCCCGGCCGGGCCCGGACCGGTCCGGGCCCGGGGGCGCGGTCACCGCTGGTACAGCGACGGGCTGTCCGGCGACCGGAGGACGGAAGGTCGGACAGCGGTGGGGCCGTGCTCGTCAGCGCGGGCTCCCACCGCTGTCCGCTGCCCGTTCCGTCAGCAGTTCACCGGCACGTCGGTGCTGACGGGCTTGGCGACCCATCCGGCGGAGGCGACCGAGAACGAGGCGTGCACGGTCGAACCGCAGGCCACCGCTCCGTGGACGCCCTCGACCACGATCGGCTGGCTCTGGAAGGTCAACGTCTGCTGCGTCGTGCCGAGGGTGAGTCCGCCGGCGACGCTGCCGGTCAGGACGACCTCGACCTGCTTCGGCCGGGGGAGCGGGCTGCCGGGGCTCGGCGGGCCGGCCAGGCCGATGTGGCCGGTGAACTCGATGCTGTCTCCGCTCACCGTGGCGCACACCTTGGTCGCCAGACCGGCCTGCAGGCCGTAGTTGTCGCAGATCACCGTGGGGGCGTCGGTGGCGCCGGAGGCAGTTGCCGCACCGGCCGGAGCCGCGACGACCAGAGCCGTTCCCAGGGCGACCGCTGCGGCGGCCGTCGTCAGGATCTTGCGAGTCATGGGGAGCCTTCTCCTGTGTGAAGGGGCCTCCCGGTCCATCCGGGAGGTCGTTGCAATGTGATATTTCACTATGCTCCTTTAGCTGAGGCGTCGTCAAATTGAACGCCACAAGGCGAGTTGGCATAGGAATCTGCTCCTCTGGCGGCGCGAATGGCTGCGGAGTACAGGTGGGACGGAAGTGAAGGGTGAGTGCCCGAAGCGGTGCCCGCCTACTGGGCGTCCGGTGGCGCAGGCGGGTCCGGCGGACGCCGGGCGGGCGCGGTGTGAACCGTTCGCGGGGAGTCGGCCGTATCCACCGGTGAGGTGGCCGGGGGTGTCGCCCAGTCAGCTCGCCCCCGGCGAGCCGGTGTTGGCGGGCTGGTGGTGGCGGGTGACGCACGGGCCGCGCGGCTCCGCACGGCCCGTCCCGGAACCCACTCGTCACCGCTCTTCGCTGCCAACCGATTCGGAGAAACTCCCTTGCGCAACAGCAGGTTCACCTCGGTCCTCCTGGCCGGCGCCACGACGCTGGCGGCCCTTGCCGTCGGCGTCGGCCCGGCGGTCGCCGCTCCGTCCGACCCCGTCCTCGGCACGTCCTCCGCGGGCGACCAGGACGTCGAGGTGTTCGCCGAGGACGGTGCCATCAGCCGGGCCAAGGTCCCTGCGACGTCCCCCTTCGTCGCCGAGCCGTCGATGGGCGCGGCCGCCGCCGGGGACGGCGCCGTCACGAAGATCGTCAACAACGGGAGCCCGGACGGCAAGCTGGACGTGGTCGTGATCGGCGACGGCTACAGCGCTTCCGAGCAGGCGAAGTTCCAGAAGGACGCCGCCGCGAAGTGGAAGGACATCAGCGCCGTCCAGCCCTACGCCACCTATCGCAAGCTCTTCAACGTGTGGGCCGTGAACGCCGTATCCGCACAGTCGGGCGTCTCCGGGGACCCGAAGCAGAGCACCGTGCGCAAGACCGCCCTCGGCTCGCACTTCTGGTGCAACTCCATCGAGCGGTTGCTCTGCGTGGACATCAAGGCCGTCGACGCCTACGCCGCCAAGGCCCCGCAGGCCGACCTCGTCATCGTCGTCGCCAACACCGCCAAGTACGGCGGCGCCGGCTACGGCAGCACCCAGTCGCCGCTCGGGTACGACGGCATCGCCACCGTGGCGGGCGGCAACGGCGCGTCCGGCCAGATAGCGGTGCACGAGACGGGTCACTCGCTGGGCAAGCTCGCGGACGAGTACGTCGCCGAGGGCACCCAGCCCTACAAGGGCGCGGAGCCCCCGCAGGCCAACATCACCACCCTGAGCGCCGACCGGATGCGCCAGGACAAGGTGAAGTGGTACCGCTGGCTCGGGAAGACCTCGCCCGACGGCGGTACCGTCGGCGCCTACCAGGGCGCCGGCAACTACCCGTCCGGCCTCAACCGGCCGACCGACAACTCCGTGATGCGCTCACTCGGGCGCGAGTTCAACCTGCCCGGCCGCGAGGCGATGATCGCCGGCTTCTACCGGCACGCCTCCACCCTCACCAGCGCCACGCCCGTCACCACCCGGCTGACCGCGAGCGACCGCCTCACCGTCGACCTCCCGGTCTCCGGCACCAAGCTGAGCTGGTACCTCGACGGCAAGGAGGTGAAGGCCCTGCGCGACCACAGGACGATCGCCGTCGCCGACCTCGGACCGACCGGCCCCAAGCCCGCGGCCCACGAGCTCAAGGCCGTTGCGACCGACCCCACTTCGTCCGTCATCGACCCGGCCCTGACCCCGGCGCTGACCCGCAGCCTGGTCTGGAGCGTCACCCGCTGACCACAGGCCCGGCCCCTGCCGTCGGGCAGGGGCCGGGCGCGGGCCGGGCGCCGCGCGCCGGAGCCCCGGGAGGCTCCGGCCGGCGCGGCGTTCCCGGCTCAGGCGGCGATGCCGCAGTACTGCTGCTGCTTGCCGATCGCGCGGTACATGCAGTCGGCCGTCTCCACCAGCCGCAGCACGGCCTCGCGGTTGCGGCTGGTCTCGCGCCCGATCACCTCGTCGGGCGGGTAGAAGCCGCTGCTGCCGTTCGGGCCCGGGTACATCTCGAAGGTGTAGGCGAAGATCCGCTGCACGCCCCACAGCCAGTCGTCGATCGCGCCGTCGGTGATGTAGAGGTCGCTCGACTGCTCGGGGGTGTAGCCGTTGGTGCCGGCCATGGCCTTGCCGAAGGTGGCGAAGGTGTTGTACTCGTCGGCGGTCATCCCGGTGGCGGTGTTGGCGGTGGTCCAGCCGAACGGCCAGAGCACCAGCTGGCTGTAGGTGTGGAAGTCGATGGCCGCGGTGATCTGCTGCTTGCCGCCGACCACCCGGGTGCGGACGAAGTCGGCGACCACCTCGGTCTCCTTGGCGGACTCGGGAGCGGCGCCCCGGTAGGTCTCGCTGGAGGTGGAGCCGGAGGAGCCGCCGCAGCAGCCCCACTTGTAGTCCCAGTTGCGGTTCAGGTCGGTGCCCGCGCTGCTGCTGCCCGCGTTGGGCTGGCGGTCCTTGCGCCAGCTGCGGTAGCGGCCGGTGGCGATGTCGTACTCGCCGCCGTCCGGGTTGACGTCGGGGACCACCCAGATCTCCCGGCTGTTGACGGCGTTCGCGATCCGGCTGTCGGTGGCGTACTTGTCGCCGAACTCGTGCAGCAGGTAGAGCGCCATCTCGACGGTGAGGTGCTCGCGGGCGTGCTGGTGGGCGGTGAACAGCACCTCGGGCTCGTTCTCGTCGGTGCCGACGTTGTCACTGATCTTCACGGCGACGATCGCCCGGCCCTCGTAGGAGGTCCCGATGACGCGCTTGCTCATGATGTCGGGGTGCGCGGCCACGACGGCGTCGATGTCGGCGGTGGCCTCCGCGTAGTTGTGGTACCCGGAGTCGGCGGACGGGAAGTCGTACACCGCCGCGCCGACGCCCTGTTCGCCGGCCCCGGCGCCGTACGTCGGGTCCGGCAGCGGGCTGGGGGACCAGCCGAGCGCGCGCAGGCGGTCGGCCTCGGCTGCGGTGGCGGTGACCACCACCGAACCGGTCCGCACGGCGTCGACGGACGCGCCGGTGGCGGCGACGGCGGTGCGTTCGGCGGCGGTGCGGGGGCCGTCGAGGACGTACTGCCGGGCGGTGTCGGCCGCGTCGGCGGCCACGGCGGCGGTGACCGGGTGGGCGGCGACCTGGGTGGTGAGGGGGGAGGCGAGTACGAGGGCCAGCACGACGGCGGTGACCGCGGCGGGCTTCCCTCGGCGGGGCAGTCGCATGACTGTCCTCCTGTGGGGGATCCGTAGGGACGGAACAGGGGAGGAACTGCGGCGCGCGCCAGCATGATGGTCCGTCAGTGTCATGGATTCGTCAAGAAGGTGGGTGTTGGCCGACCGCCGCCGTGGCCCTGGCGTCAGCCGCTCTCGCCGTCGGTGGCGGTCCGGCGGTCGGGCGCCCGGTAGGTACGGCGGAGGTGGCGCAGGTAGGTGGCGGTGTCGCCGTGGCGATGGTCCTGGGCGCCGTGGCGGTACAGGTCGAGGCTGCCGTCGGGGTGCAGGCGCAGGGTGGTGGTCGCCCGACGCGCCGGCTCCGGCGCGGTCGGTCCGGTCGGTCCGGTCGGTCCGGGGCTGACGGGTTCGGTGGCGGTGTCGGCACCGGGGAGGTCGGCGGTGCCGAGGACGGCCGTTCCCGGCGGGAACATCGCCACGGCGTCGGCGGCGCGGGCCGCGGGCGGCCGGCCGGTGCGGTTGGCGCTGCTGACGTACAGCAGCGGAAAGCGGGCGAGCAGCGGGCGCAGGGGTGCCCAGCTGGCGCCGAAGAGCAGCGCCCAGCCGTCCTTGGCGGCCGGCGCCAGCCAGCCGGGGGGCGGGCCGTCGGCGCGCAGCGGGACCAGGAGGGTCAGGTGTTCCTCGGCGAGGAGGCGGCCTGCCAGCGCGGCAGCCGGTGCGGCCAGGGCGAGGGCTTCGTCGAGGGCGGCCAGGGTGTCCGGGTGATGGGCCCAGAGCGCGACCGGCTGGCCGACGGGGCGGCCCTTCGCCGCGTTGACGGTCCCGGGCCCGGTGGCGGCGACCACGCTGGTCAGCGGTGCCGGGTTGGGCAGGACGACCGCCGTGCCCCGGCCGAGGGCGCTGCGGGCGCCGGGCAGGTCGACGGTGCCGGTATCGGTGGGCGGCGGGCCGCCCCGGTTCGCCGTGCTCCGGTCCGTCGCGCCTCGGTTCACCGGGCGGCCCCGGTCGGGGTGGGGGCGGCGGTGGCCGTCCCGGTGAGACCGTCGAGGTACGCGGCGAACGCCTCGTCGTCGACGACGGCGCGGCCGGTCCGGAACGCCCGGGTCTTCACCCAGGCCATCGCGCTCCTCGCCTGCTGCCGGTCGAGGTCGTGGCCCAGCCGGGAGGCGACCGCGGTGACGACCCGGGCGCTGGCCAACTGGGTGAGGACGACGCTCGGGGCGATGCCCAGGAGCCGTTGCGGGTCGTAGGGCTGGAACAGCCGGGGGTGGACGAACGGGGTGCCGGTGGAGATCGTGCCCACCCCGGGGCCGACGACCGGCGTGGTCACCGTCAGGGGCACGCCGGTCTCCTCGCCCACCATCCGGGCTATGGCGGGCAGCCGGGTCAGGTCCGGGGCGGTCCACCACGGGTCGCCGGTTCGGCCCAGGAGGTGCGCGGTGCGCTCGGGGCGGTGGGCGAGCAGGAGCAGCAGCTGCTCGGTGGCGACCATGCCGGAGCGCTCCGCGATCCCCAGCCAGGCACTCGACACCACCCGGACACCGGCCCGCAGCGCCTCAAGGGTGTTGGCCAGCCCCAGCCCGAGGTCGTTGTGCAGGTGCGAGGCCAGCACCACGTCGTCGTCGCAGTCGGCCCGTACCCGGGAGAACAACGCCGCTGCGTCCGAAGGGAGTTGATCGCCGACGGTGTCGGCCAGGACCACCACCCCGGCCCCCGCCGCCGTCATCGCCTGCGCGTACGCGGCCACCAGGGCGTGGTCGGCACGCCCGGCATCCGCCAGACAGACGTCGACGGCGACCCCGTCGTCCAGCTCCCGGGCCTCCTTCACCAGCGCGACGCCGCCCGCCAGGGCCTCCCGCGCGGTGCGGTGGACCATCACCCCGGCCATCGCCTCCGAGGCCGGCACCACCACCATCACCCGGGCGTGTGCGCTTCCGCGGACCGCCGCGACGGCCTGCCGCACGTCCTGCGCCGCGCCCCGGCACACCGCGGCCACGCCCACCGCACCCTCGGCCTCCACCGCGACCCGGCGCACCGCCTCGAACTCCTCTGCGCACACCGCCGGGAACCCGGCCGCGAACACCACGTGCCGGGGCCCGTCCGCCCCGAAGATCCGCCCCTGTTCCAGGGCCAGTCGCACCCGGAAGTCCGCGCTCATCAGCGTCTTGGCCTGGGCGCCGTCGCGCGCCGACTCCTCCCAGATCACCACCCGGCCCGCCAGGGCCGACTCGCGTACCACGTCCCGTGCCATTGCTCCCCCTCGTGCCGACCGGTCGCCCCTCGGCCGTTCGGTGCGGCAAACGGCGCCTCGGACCGGCGGTTCGACGGGCCGGGGGCGCAGTGATCGTCGCACCGCCGGCGCAGTCGTCAGGCCGGCGTCCCCCTGGTTCACCCGGTGGAGTGAACAATCCCGTCCATGCTCTGGCTCTGGCTGGTCTGGCCCGGAGAATGAGAGGTTGGCCTGTGGGCGGTGCGGAACCCAGGGCTCCGCCGGGTGCGGTGCCGGCGGTGGGTAGGTTGGTGGCCACCGACCGAGGAGTTGCCCCGTGCCCGCCCGCCCCAGCGTTCTGTTCGTGACCGATCTCGGCTACCAGGCCCGGGGCCGGCGGTACTGCGACGAGGACATCCAGCTGTCCGCCCGGCTCCGCGCCGACTTCGACATCGCCCTCTGCCACCCGTCGGACGCGGCCGCGCTGATGGACGGCTTCGACGCGGTGGCGGTCCGCAACAGCGGCCCCGTCCTGCACTACCAGGAGCAGTACGAGGCCTTCCGGGCCGAGGCCGCGGCGCGCGGCACCCGGGTCTACAACCCGCTCTCGGGCCGGGGCGACATGGCCGGCAAGCAGTACCTGCTGGACCTGACCGCGGCCGGACTCCCGGTGATCCCCACCGTCGACCGGGCCGAGGACCTCGGCCGTCTGCCCGCGTCGGCCCAGTACGCCGTCAAGCCGAAGGTCGGTGCGGACTCCATCGGTCTGACCTTCCTGACCCCGGACCGGCTGGCCGGCCTCGCGTACGGCGACATCCTCGTCCAGCCGCGCATCGACTTCCGCTACGAGGTGTCGTTCTACTTCGTCGACGACGAGTTCCAGTACGCCCTCCACGCGCCCGATCCCGATCGGCGCTGGATCCTGGAGCCGTACCGCCCCACCGGCGAGGACCTCGGGTTCGCCCGGCGGTTCATCGACTGGAACACCCTCGACCACGGCATCCAGCGCGTGGACGCCTGCCGCACGCGGGAGGGCGAACTCCTCCTGGTCGAGCTGGAGGACCTCAACCCCTACCTGTCCCTGGACCGCGTCGCCGAGCCGGTCCGGGACGCCTTCGCCGCCGCCATGACGGCCTCGCTGCACCGGTTCCTGGACGCCCCGCTCCGAGGCTGAGGCGGCACCCGCGCGGGGGCGGCCGGGGTCCAGACCGCCCGGCCCCGGCCCCGGCCCCGGTCAGCGCCGGAGCAGCCGTACGTCGCGGACTTCGAGCAGGCCGTCCAGCTCGACCCTGCCGACGGTCTGCTCCGGGTTCACCACGAGGCCGTCCCGGCGCACGATGTCGAGGAGCCGTTCGGCCAGCGGCATCACCATGTGCCGCCCCCAGCAGCGCTCGTTCGCGTGGCCGAAGGGGAGGTAGCCGGGCTGGTCGTCGGGGTCGAGGTCGGCCCAGCGTTCCGGGCGGAAGTCGTCCGGGTCCTCCCAGAGGCCGGGGTCGCGGTGGCTCAGCAGCGGCAGCATCAGGAGGTCGTCCTTCGCGCCGATCCGGTCGTCCACGGCGGAGAACTCGGGGGAAGCCATCCGCAGGATGTTCCAGGACGGCGGCAGGAGCCGGAGCGCCTCCAGCAGGATGTCCCGGTTCGACTCGCCGTCCTCGAACGGCGCTCCCAGCCAGAGCGCATTGGTGACGAGGGCGGACACGGTGAAACAGATCGGCGCGGCCACCCGCCGGTAGAGATACATGGCATAACGGCGGTCGTCGTAGCTCTCGGCATCCAGGACGCGGGCCGCCAGATTGGACAGCGGTACTTCCGTGCCGGGTTTTCCGAGCATTGCCGTCCCGGCCGCTACGGCCGCCCAGGTCAATTTCGGCGTGAGTTCCAGCCGGCGGTCCACGAGGACGCGGAATCGGAAACTCTCGCGGCCGAATACGAGATCTCGGAGGTAGACGTGGGCGACGTGCGGCCATTTCCCGGAGAGGTCGACCTCGTCGCCCAGGGGCTTCTTCAGCGCGACCCGGACATCGGCGGAGACGGCCTGCATGAGCGCGGACGCGTCCGTCCGGGTGACGGGCCTGCCCTGGACGGGCTTGAAGGTGGGGCGCTCGGAATCGTTGGCGGGCCGGCTGCGGAGCAGGCTGTCCATCAGGTCGGCGCCGGCGACCCCGATGGTGTCGGGCTCCAGGCGGAAGAGGTCCGCCCCGCGGTACCGGCGAAGAAGTTCCTCGATCCGCGGTGCGAAGACGGTGGCCCGGGCGCTCCTGCCCGTGCTGGACATAGGCATCGGTGAACTCCAAGGGTGAAAGGCCCGTGCCCGGTGAGACGGTGCTCACCGGGCCCGGGCCCGGTAGGCGAACTACCCGATTAGATCCAGCCGTACCAGGCGTAGGCCTTCAGGCTCTTCTCCGGCATGACCTTCTTCACGAAGTGAACGAGCTTCATGACAATACCTCCGTCTGACGATGGACCGGATGAATCGTGCACATGGTTCGACGGGATGCGGTGGTTACTCGGCAGAATTCTGCGATCCGCTTCTCGACGCCAGAAGTGAAGCCCCGTGCCAAAAGGAGCGTCAAGTGACGCAGCTCACTCGCTTGTCGGCGTCCGGACAGGTTTCACGGCCGGCCGCCGCCCGATTGCCCGCGGAACGACCGAAATGGCCGGGTTTGGAAGGATCGTGCCCATCGGGGCGGTTGTAAAGCCCGGGCGGTCGTGCGTCGCTGCTGGTCGCGGCCCCGGCCCGGGTGGCGGCCGGGTGAACGGAGCACGTCCGGGGTCCGGCGGCGGGAGGTCGGGGGAGGTGCGGTCGAGGCCGACCGAACGTTAGGTTTGCCCGTTCGGGCACGGCGGGTGCCCTCGCGAACCGGACCGCGCCCCTCCGGGCCGACGGCGCACGGTCACGCTGCTGTCACCGGTGGTGGGCGGGGGTGGGCGGGGACGGCCGGCCGGAGCGCCTCGGTGCCGGATCCCGAGGTGACCGACCGTCAATTCCTGTCGTGTCCAGGAGGATATGATCTTGGTCCGCGCGCGACCGTCGCGCGAGATGTCGACGAAACGGGTGACCATGCCGCTGGTGAAGATCGGGCTCGCGCGTTCGGGGGCGGTGGCCGCTGCCGTCGCACTGCTGATGGCCGGTGCCGGAACGGACGCCGCCGCTGCCGCGCCGGCCGACCCGCCCGTGCCGGACACGGCCGGGGTGCGGACCGCGCTGCAGAACACCCTGAACGCGGGAGCGCCCGGCGCCTTCGCCGTGATCAGGGACCACGGCAACGGCGAGCTCACCTGGTCGCTGACCATGGGCAAGGCCGACCTCGACGGCTCCCCGATGAAGGCGAACCGGCAGTTCCGGGTGGGCAGCAACAGCAAGATGTTCGCCTCGGTGCTCGTGATGCGCCTCGCCGAACAGGGGCGCATCGACCTGGACAAGCCGCTGCGCGACTACCTGCCGCAGGGCACCCTGCCCGAGGGCTGGACCATGACCGGCCGTCAGGTGATGCAGCACCGCGCGGGCGTCTACGACCACACCAACGACCTGCTCGAACAGGCCGGCGAGGAGACCACGAGCGCCTTCGAGGCGCGCATCCGCAGCACCGTCTACGCGCCCCAGGACCTCGTGGCCCTCTCGGTCAAGCACGGCCTGCAGTACACCCCGGGGACGAAGTACGCGTACTCGAACACGGACTACGTGCTGATGGGGCTCGCGGTCGAGCACCTCACCGGCCGCGCCTACGCCGACCTGCTGCGGGAGGAGATCATCGAGCCGCTGAAGCTGCGCCAGACCTCCTTCGTGGTGCCCGAGAAGAGCATCGCGGGCCCGCACATCACGGGCTACCTGACCAACGACGACCGCACCAAGCCGCTGCTGGACTCCACCGAGCAGACCGCCTCCTGGCTGTGGAGCGCGGGCGGGGTCATCTCCTCCGCCGCCGACATGGACCGCTTCCTCACCGCACTGCTGGCCGGCAGCGCCGGCGGGCTCGTCTCGGACGACTCGCTGCGGCAGATGACCGACGTCCTCCCCACGCCCACGGCGAAGATCAGCTACGGGCTGGGCGTCCGGCGGATCGCGCTCTCCTGCGGGAACGTCCTCGGCCACGGAGGCATCGTCCAGGGCTTCCAGACCCAGAGCTTCGTCACCCCCGACGGCAGGCGCAGCGTCGTGGTCTTCGCCAACGCCTCCAACAACGGGGCCGTCACGACGGGTCTGATGAGCGTGCTGGAGCCGGCCTTCTGCGGCAAGCAGCCGGCCGCCGCCGCACCCCGGTCCGCCCTGACCGCGCCCGGCGTCGGGGCGCCGCACGACGGGGCCGGCACGTCCGACACCGCCGTTCCGGTGGTGGAGGACACCCGTATCTGACCGTTGGGCGGCGGGCCGGGGGCACAGCCCCGGTCCGCCGCTTGCGTCCGGACCTCGCTCGCGCCCGGTCCGCCCGGCGACGGCTCACGCCCAGGGCAGCGCGGCGCGCGTGCGCCAGTACTCCTCGGCGGGCTCGGCGAGCGGGGCGAGAGCGGCCAGCTCCGCGGGAGCGAGGTCGATCCCGGCGGCGGTGAGGTTGGAGGCCAGCTGTCCGGGGGTGGCCGCGCCGGAGAGCACCACGTCGGCCCAGGGCCGGGCGGCGGCCGCGGCCAGGGCGAGCGCGTCGCAGGAGGCGCCGGTGCGGGCGGCCAGAGCGCGCAGCGCGGCGGTGTCGGGGCCGGTGGCGTTGCGGTCGGCGAGGCGCCCGTTGGCCATTCCCTCCTTCACCACCACCATCCAGCCCGCCGCGTGCGCCTCGGCCAGGGCCGGCCCGGCGGACGGCTCCAGCAGGTTCCAGGTGGACTGGACGGCGGCGAACAGCGGCCGGCCCGCCACCGTCACCTCCAGCGCGGCCCGGATGGTGGCGGCCTGCCCCGGGCCGCTGGTGGACAGGCCGATCCGGACGCCCTCGGCGGCCAGCCCCGCCAGCCGCGCGTGCAGGGCGGGGTCGGTGAGCGCCGGGCTGTCCGGGGTGACCGAGTGCACCAGGTACACCTGCAGCCACGCGCCCAGCAGCGCCCTGGTCTCCTCGATCTGACGGTCGAACACCGCCGTGGAGTGCTCCTTGACCTCGTGCACCGGTACCCCGGAGGCCCGCCAGTCGGCGGTGTAGGTGTAGCCCCACTTGCTGCCGACCACCACGTCGGAGGCGGCGGGCCGGGCGGCGAGCCACTGGCCGACGAACTCCTCGGCGCGGCCGTACGACCGGGCGGTGTCGAAGTACCGCACCCCCGCCGCGTAGGCGGCGTCGAGCAGGGCGTGGGTCCGCTCGCGCAGCGCCTCGACGCTGCGCCCGGCCGGCAGGTCGAGGTCACGCCCGAGCGTGATGTAGCCGGGCCGTCCGACGGCGGCGGTGCCCAGGCCGAACCGCGCGAGCGACGGTCCGGCGGCGGGTCCGGTGACGGGTGCGGTCGGCATGGCGAAGGTCCCTTCGGCGGTACGGGTGCGGTGGCGTTGGTTCGTCCATCCGCATCCGAACCCTAGCCTCCGCCGACGGACCACCCCTGACCTGGCCCGACCCGTGCCGCGGCCACCCGGCTCGCCCGGACTCGGGCGCGCGCGTGGCCCGGTCCCTCGGGGCCGGGGGCGTCAGCCGTACCAGGAGGCCTCGGTCAGCCGTGCCCGGTGGGGCACGTCCCGGGCGGGCATGGGCAGGCGGGTGTCGCCGTCGACCAGGGTGGCGGCCGGGACGCCGCGGACCGCGCCGGGCAGGTCCACCTCGACGGTGATCGTGCGCGGCGGGTCGGTGGGCAGCGTGGTGCTGATCGAACCCGGCTGGGCGTGATGGCCGTGGACCTGGCCGACGGCGACCTCCTTGCCGTCGACCAGCAGCTCCAGCTGCCGCGTTCCGGCCAGCCGGACACCGACGGTGACCGAGCAGCCGGCGTACTCGCAGTGGAAGTGGTACTCGCGGCTCATGGAACCGCCTCCCTGTCGCGGCGGACGAGGACGACTCGTCTCCATCGTGGCACCGGCTCCATCGTTGCACCGGCGGCGAGGGCGGGCCGGCGCCGGGGGCCGCCGTCGGCCCGGGGCCCCGGCCGGTCGCGGTCGCTCAGGAGCCGAGCAGGCGGGCCTTCTGTGCCGCGAACTCGGCGTCGGTGAGCACACCTTGGTTCTTGAGCTCGCCGAGCTGCTTGAGCTGGTCGAGCCGGGCGGCCATGTCGTCGGGCGCGGCGGCCGGTGCCGCGGCCGGTGCGGGCTGGGGGGCGGGCTGGGCCGGGGCCGGCGCCGGCTCCTGCTGGGCCCAGCGGCCGGCCTGCCGCCGGGAGACCCGGTTGGAGACCGCGGTCGCCGTCCCGGCGACGACGGCGGTACGGGCGACGCCGCGAAGAAGTCCTGGCATGGGAATCTCCTTGACTCTCGGGGTGGGCCGACTCCCGGGGCGGGCCTGCCGGCCGTCCGACGGGTTCAGCTCCCGTCCTTGCCCTCGGCCGCTTCGAGGGAGGCGAGGACCGCCTGGACGGGGATGCGGCCGTCGGCGACCAGCCGCCCTCCGCCGCGTCGGAGGGCGGCGGCGAAGGGAGCGGCCCAGACGTTCTCGTAGACGAGGATGCCGGCGGAGCTGCCCGGCGCGAGGACGGCGCCGGCGTCGGCGACGTCCCCCTCGTCGAGCAGGCCCGAGGAGGCGCCCTCGAAGACGGCGAGGTCGAGCAGGCCGTCGCCGGTGAGGTCGGCGAGTTCGATCCCGGTGATCGAGCCGTCCGTCTCCTTGCGGATGAAGACCAGGTCGAGGATGCGGATGATGCCCCGGTCGACGAGGTCGACCAGCAGCGGCAGCCCTTCGCCGGTCATTCGGCTGCCGGGGAACTCGACGACGATGTAGTCGATCGGTCCGGTCTCGTTCAGCTCGTCGCTCACGTCGGTTCCTCTCCGGTCGACCGGGCGGAGGTTGCCGGCCGACGCCGTGGCGGTGCGCGCCCGGGAGGGTGGCACGGGCGGGACCGCTCCCGCTCCTGCCATTCCAACAGTGCCCGCACCACCGCGCATCTCGGCCCGGCCCCGGCCCCGGTCCCGGCCGGCCGCGTCGGGCGTCGGGTATCGGGCGTGGGTATCGGGCGTGGGTATCGGGCGTCGGGTATCGGCGCGGGCCGTTCAGGCGCCGGCCGGTGGTCCGGTGCCGGAGACGGTGCCCGGGCCCGAAGAGGTGCCGGAGGCGGCGGAGGGGGCGCCCGCGTCCGGGCCGGTGTCGAGGAACTCCCGGATCAGGAAGGCGATCAGGACGACCAGGGTGATCCACAGGACCACCGCCGTGGTCGGGTAGTTCCAGGTGGCCAGCACCACCGCCGCCACGACCAGGATCAATGCGCCGATCCACCGCTTGAAGCGGTGGACGAACGGGCCCACCGGGCCCAGCCGCATCCCGAAGCCGAACAGCACCTCGCGCAGGGCCGCCACCATGCGGCGGCAGGCGGTGCGAATCGCGACGGCGGCCCTGGAGGGCCCGATCACCAGCGCGCCCAGGGCCGTCACGACGGCCACCGCGAAGACCACCCGGATGCTCGCGCGCATGAACCGGATCAGGGTGTCGTACACCGCGCCCGCGGCCGCCTGGTTCGCCCCCGGCGGCAGGTGGTCGAGGTAGAAGGAGCGGAAGACGGTCAGGACGATCCCCAGCAGCAGCATGGCGAGCGCCACGCCGACGGCCGCGCCGACCAGGGCCCGGCGCCGGTTGGACGCGAGGAAGACGCCGCCGGCGGCCACCAGCACGGTCACCAGCGGGAGCCACGAACCCATGAGCTCCAGCAGCCGGAAGTACGTCTTCACCTTGCCGATGTCCTCGGACTGGAAGACCACGAAGTCGGTGTGGACCGGTGGGATCTTGGCCGCGACCCCGAGGCCGGCGTCGACCAGCTCGGTCTTGACCTTGTCCACGATCGGCGCGATGTCGATGCCGACCTGGTTGTTGGTCAGCGTCACCGCACCGCCCCCCTTGCCGGTGAGGGCCTTGTCGAGGGAGGTGTGGATCAGCCGGTTGGCATCGACCCAGACCGTCTCGAACGCGCTGCTGGTCACGACCCGGTCGACGGTGGAGTGGACGAGGTCGGTGAGGCCGCTGGTGATCGGCCCGCTCAGGCCGCCGATCAGGTTCGCCAGCTGGGGCGGCACGCCCTGCTCGGCCGCGGCGTCGGAGAGCTGCTTGACCAGCGCCTTCACGTCGATCTGGTCCAGGACGACCTGGGTGACCCGGGTGGTGACGGCGTCCTGCACCGCCGGTTCGGTGGCCAGTGGCGCGACGGTGGCCACGTAGCGGTCGGTGTCGCCGACGATGTCGCTCGTCCAGACCGCGAGGACGGAGAGCAGGGACAGCAGCGACGCGATGACGATGACCACCACGGACCCGGAGGTCCGCAGGCGGTGGTGCTCCCGGCGGGGTGGCGGGGTGGCGGCCTCCAGCGCGGCGATCCGGGCCTTCAGCTGCCCGACCTCGTCCGGCGGCTCGGGAGCGGGCTGCCCCGAGGGCGGCGGCGAAGAGGGCGGCGGCGAAGAGGGCGGCGGCGAAGACGGGGGCGGCGAAGTGGGCGGTGGGGTGGAGGGCAGGGAGGTGGAGGTTGGTGGCGGCGGGGTGGACGGCTGCTGCGTGGGCTGCGTGGGCCGGTCGCGCGGCGGCTCCGCTCCGCCCGCTCCTGCGGGATCCGCTCCGGAGTCCGTCGGGGCCATCGCCACTCTCCCTGGGTCGGACGCATGCCCCGGAGTGGAGCGCACGTGGTTGTAGCTCCTCTCCAGCAGAGCCGCGCCCGCGTCGGCCCACCAGCGGGAACGGCCGTACGGGTGGTGGTCGGCGGCTCCGGGGCCGCGCCCCGAGGGCGCCCGGGCGGGTGGACCGCCGGCCTCCCGGCACGGGGCGCGCGTCCGGCACGGGTGTGGAACGCTGGAACGTGGAGCCGCTTCCGGGCCCGGATCGATGGGCCCGCGCGCTCCCCGAGAGTTCGGAGGCCCCCATGGCCGGAAACCTCAACCCCCCAGCCGCAGGCGCCAACCCGCCACCACCCGCAGGTGTCTCCAGCGGCTCCTCCGGGCACCTGCTGCGGTCCGGCTGGATCGTGCTCGCGGCGGTTCTCATGATCTTCGGCGGGACGATGGCGATCTTCGAAGGGATCGCGGCCATCGCCAAGGACGACCTGTTCGTCCGGACGAACGACTACGTGTTCCGCTTCAACCTGACCGGCTGGGGCTGGATCCACCTGATCCTCGGCATCGTCATCGTGCTGGCCGGGGTCATGGTGTTCACCGGAGCCGTCTGGGCGCGCGCCGTCGGCGTCGTCCTCGCCGGGCTGAGCCTGATCGCCAACTTCCTGTGGCTGCCGTACTACCCGTTCTGGGCCATCGTCCTGATCGCCGTGAACATCTTCATCATCTGGGCCCTGTGCGCGGGGACGCTGCGAGGACGGGACGTGGTCTGACGCCTGACGCCTGACGCCTGACGCCTGACGCGCCCGGGGCCCGGTCCCGGGCGCGGCGGGTCGCGGTCCAACCGGCTGACATCGTGGTGCGTCGCGCGGCCGTCCTCCGCGGCCGCTGGGACGATGCCGCCCATGGCATCCAGAGCAGGCACTGACGGCGGGTCCGCCGCGACCGGGTTCGTCCTGCCGACCCTCGCGGCCGGGCAGTTCCTGATGGCGCTCGACAGCTCCGTCATGAACGTCTCGATCGCGACGGTGGCGGACGACGTCGGGACGACGGTCGCCGGGATCCAGGGGGCCATCACCGCGTACACGCTGGTGATGGCGATGTTCATGATCCCGGGAGGCAAGGTCGGGGTGCTGATCGGCCGCCGGCGGGCGTTCATGATCGGCTGCGTCGTCTACGGCTGCGGATCCCTGACGACGGCGCTCGCACCCAATCTGACCGTGCTCCTGTTCGGCTGGTCCTTCCTGGAGGGGATCGGGGCGGCGCTCATCCTCCCGGCGATCGTGGCGCTGGTCGCCGGCAACTTCGCCGCCGAGCGCAGACCGGCCGCCTACGGGTTCGTCGCCGCGGCGGGGGCCGTGGCGATCGCGCTGGGGCCGCTGATCGGCGGCGTCGCGACGACGTACTTCTCCTGGCGCTGGGTCTTCGCCGGCGAGGTCGCCATCGTGTTCGCCATCCTGGTGTTCGCCCGCCGGCTCGCCGACGCCCCGACCGCCGACCGGGCCCGGATCGACCTGGTCGGCGCCGTGCTCTCCGCGCTCGGGCTCGGTCTCTTCGTCTACGGGGTGCTGCGCTCCAGCGCGTGGGGGTGGTTCCTGCCCAAGCCCGGTGCGCCCGCCTGGTTGGGCGTCTCGCTCACCGTGTGGATGCTGCTGGCCGGTCTGCTGCTCATCTGGCTCTTCCTCCACTGGGAGGCCCGGGTGGTGGCGCGCCACGGCGAGCCGCTGGTCGATCCGGAACTGCTCCGCAACCGCCGGCTCACCGGCGGCCTGACGATGTTCTTCTTCCAGTACTTCGTCCAGATGGGCGTGTTCTTCGTCGTCCCGCTCTACCTGTCCGTCGCCCTCGGCCTGTCCGCGCTGAAGACCGGCGCCAGGCTGCTGCCGTTGTCGCTGACACTGCTGGCCGCCGCGATCCTGATCCCGCGCCTGTTCCCCGACGTCTCCCCGCGCCGGGTGGTGCGGCTGGGGACCGTCGCCCTGCTCGCGGGCGCCGTCGCCCTGCTGGCCGCGCTGGACGCGGACGCGGGTGCGGAGATCGTCACCGTGCCGCTGCTGCTGATCGGGCTCGGGATGGGCGCGCTGGCGTCGCAGCTCGGAGCCGTCACCGTGTCCGCCGTCCCGGACGAGAAGAGCGCGGAGGTCGGCGGCATCCAGAACGCCGTCACCAATCTCGGGTCCTCGATCGGCACCGCCCTCGCCGGCTCGATCATGATCGCCACCCTGACGAGCTCGTTCCTGGCCTCCGTCGAGCAGAACCCGGCGGTACCTGCCGAGGTCGCCGGCCAGGCGGCCGTCCAGTTGGAGAGCGGTGCGCCCTTCCTGTCGGACGTCCAGCTCCAGGCGGCGCTGGACGAGGCCGGTACCAGCCCGGAGGTCGCGCAGGCGGCCCTCGACGCGAACGCCGCCGCGCGCCTCGACGGTCTGCGCGCCGCCCTCGCGGTCCTCGCCCTGACCGCCCTCGTCGCCCTGTTCTTCACCCAGCGGATTCCGGACACCCAGCCCGGCGGCGAGGAGGCGCCGGCGTAGGCGCGGGCGGCCCGGTTCTCCGAGCGCGGCTCGGGGTGGTCGCCCGAGGCCGCCGCCGGTCGCCTGGCCTGCGGCTGCCCCGACTCTGGCTGTGTGCCATGTGAAATGGTAGTTTCGCCGTGAATCGGACCACGGTGATCGGAGACGAGTGGTGGAGCAGCAGGACCGGGCGCGCGGTACCGGAAGTCACGACCGCGCGGTGTCGACCGCACTGGCCGAGTGCCTCCAGCAGGGGTGGGCGGACACCGGCGTGACGCTGCCGCCCGTGCCCGGGGCGGCCTTCGCGGCCAAGCGGCGCGCGGCGCTCTCCGAGCGGTTCCCCGGCGAGCGGATCGTCGTCCCCTCGGGCGGGCTCAAGGTCCGGAGCAACGACTTCGACTACACCTTCCGGCCGCACTCCGCGTTCGTCCACCTCACCGCCGAGCAGGGGACGCAGGCCGTCCCCGACAGCGTCCTCGTCTTCGAGCCCACCGGGAGCGGGCACGAGGTCACCCTGTTCACCCGGCCGCGTTCGCCGCGCGACGGCGGGCCGAACAGCGCGGAGTTCTACAGCAGCCGCCAGCACGGCGAGTTCTGGGTCGGCCGGCGCCGGACGCTGTCCGAGACCGCCGACGCCATCGGCGTCCAGGCCTCCGCGCGGGACGACCTGGAGCGCGCGCTCGCCGGGCACGTCCCGACCCGCGTGGTGCGCGGGGAGGACGCGCTCGTCGACGCACTGGTCCGACCGGCCCGCGAGGCCGAGGCCGAGTTGCTCACCTACCTGTCGGAGTCACGGCTGGTCAAGGACGAGTGGGAGGTCGAGCAGCTGCGCACGGCCGTCCGGTCCACGGTGACCGGCTTCCACGACGTCGTCGGCGAGCTGCGCCACGCGACGAGCCTCGCGCGGGGCGAGCGCTGGATCGAGGGCACCTTCAACCGTCGGGCCCGCCTCGACGGTTACGGCCTGGGCTTCGAGACCATCGCGGCGGCCGGCGCGCACGCCTGCGTCCTGCACTGGATGCACAACGACGGACCGGTGCGGGACGGCGACCTCCTCCTGCTGGACGCCGGCGTCGAGGCCGACTCCTTCTACACCGGCGACGTCACCCGGACGCTGCCGGTCGGCGGACGCTACACCGACGTCCAGCGCCGGGTGTACGACCTGGTCTTCGCCGCCCAGTCGGCCGGGATCGCCGCGCTGCGGCCCGGCGCCCGCTACGGAGCCTTCCACGACGCGGCGATGAGCGTGATCGCGGAGGGCCTCGACGCCTGGGGCCTGGCGCCCGACGGCGGGCCGTCCCTCGCCGAGTCCAGCCTGTACCGCCGGTTCACCCTCTGCGGCTCGGGCCACATGCTGGGCCTGGACTGCCACGACTGCGCCGGCGCCCGCAGCCAGACGTACCTGGACGGCGTCCTGGAGGCCGGTCACGTCCTGACCGTCGAGCCCGGCCTGTACTTCCAGCCCGACGACCTGACCATCCCCGAGGAGCTGCGCGGGATCGGTGTCCGGATCGAGGACGACTTCCTCATCACGGCCGACGGCGCGCAGTGGCTGTCCTCGGGCCTGCCGCGCCAGGCGGACGAGGTCGAGGCCTGGATGGCGTCGCTGCGCTGAGCTCTGGGCCGGGCGTCCCCGGGGCCGGCATTCCTGGACCCGGGGTCGGTATTACCGGGGCCGTGGTGCGGCGCCCGCCCCGCCGGGGCGGGCGCCGGTCGGCCGCCGGGCTCAGGGCAGGATGACACCGCCGCCGCGGCTCGCGGGCGCGATCTCCTCCAGGACGTGCGCGGGCGTGGCGAAGACGCCGGACTCGCGGGGGTAGTGGACCACGAGCTCGGTGAACCCCAGCTCCGCACAGCGCCCCGCGACGTCCTCGAAGGCCGCGGCCGACCGCATCGTCGGCAGCGGCGAGAACCCGGTCAGCAACGTGCGACCGAGCGACTTCGGGTCGCGGCCCTCCTTCTCGCACGCCGCGTCGAGGCTCTCCAGCCGGTCCGCGAGGGCGGCCCAGGTCGAGGCCTCCGTCTGTTCGACGTCCTTCGGCACGTCCGCGTCGTCGGTGACGGCCCAGGCCGCGCCGTACCGCGCCACGGTCCGCATGCCGAGCGGGCCGCTCGCCGCCAACAGGAACGGCACCCGGGGCCGCTGGACGCAGCCGGGCTCCAACCGGGCGTCGATCGCGTCGAAGTGCCGACCGCGGAACGTGCTCCGAGGCCGGCCCCCGGGCGCCCCGGTGAGCAGCAGGTCCAGCAGCTCCACCGACTCGCGGAACCGGCCGCCGCGCTCCTTCACCGACCAGCCCCTGCCGGGCTCGCCCTGACCGAGCACGATGCCGTCGGCGTCGGGCGCGCCGGCGCCGTAGCCGAGGACGAACCGGCCCCCGCTGATGGTGTCCAGCGTCATGACGTCCTGCGCGAGCGGCACCGGGTGGCGGTAGTTCGGCGACGACACCAGGGTGCCGAGCCGGATCCGTGAGGTGGTCGCGGCGGCGGCCGCCAGCGTGGGCACGGCGCCGTACCAGGCGCCGTCCGGCAGCCCGCCCCAGCTGACGTGGTCGTAGGAGTAGGCGGCGTGGAAGCCCAGCTCCTCGGCGCGGCGCCACATCGGGGCCGCCTCGGGGAACGGCCGGTCGGGCAGGATGCAGACGCTGATGCGCACGGTGGACTCCAGATCGTCGGTCGGTGCTTCGGTCCCGCTGCTCGACGGCGCTGAGCGACCCGGCCATGGCGGGGCGCCGGCGTCGCGGCGGGTGCGGCCCCGGGGAGCGCGGCATGGGGAACCATCTGCGGTGCATTCCCGCTTCGGCCGCGAACCATGCGGAGGACGGCGCTGAGCCCGTCCTGGGCCCGTGCCGGTCCTGGCCCCGCGCGCGGTCGTCACCGGCTTCACCAGTGGTGCCGCCGTCGTGGCCGAACCCGGAAATCGCCTTGCCGGAAGCGTCGTTGTGATGGAGTGGCCTTCTGTGTCCGAGCCCAGGGAGGCCACCGTGTCCGGAACGCCGCAGGAGATCTTCCAGAGGTACGTCTACGCCGGTTCGATCACCCGCAACGCGGATGCTCTTGCGGAGAACTTCACCGCGGACGGTGTCCTGGAGATGCCGCTCCTGCCCGCCGGTGCCACCTTCCCCCGGCGGCTGGTGGGCCGGGAGGAGATCCGCGGCGCGATGGCGGAGTACTACGCGCAACAGCCGAAGGACGCCCGCCCGCCGAACTTCGAGAAGACCGGCTACGTCCTGCACGCCACCGCCGACCCGGACGTGTTCATCGCCGAGATCGACACGGTGTTCGACGGGGAGGAAGACGGGGACGGGGTCGGAGAGGACGTGGTGGTCTCGCTGGTGCAGATCTTCCGCATCCGCGACGGGAAGATCGCTCGGCTGCGTGACTACTTCGCGCCCGAGCTGATGGGTTGACGAGCCGAGGGCGCCCGGGTGTGGTCAGGACTCCGCGTCAGATCGGGCCGAGGCGGCTCTTCAACAGGCAGAACTCGTTGCCCTCCGGATCGGCGAGGACGCGCCAGGACGCCTCCGCAGGCTGACCGACGTCGACGAGTTCGGCCCCGGCGGCCAGGAGGCGTTCGAGCTCGGCGTCCTGATCGCGATCGGTGGGGTTGACGTCGATGTGCAGCCGGGCATGCCCGTTCTTCGGCGCGCCGTCACGGATGAGGAAGATCGTCGGCTGCACGCCGCCGAACCCTTCGCGCGGACCGATCTCGATGCAGCCCTCCGCTTCGCGGTCGAGCTCCACGAAATCCAGGACCTCGCACCAGAATCGCGCCAGCACCTCGGGGTCGTGACACTTGAGCACGATCTCACTGATACGGCATGCCATGGACGGAACACACGACCTCAGCTCCTGAGGGCCTCCGCGATCTGCAGGGCGGTCTGAGCGGGCGTGAGGTGTGTGGTGTCGACGACCTCGGCCTCCGCGTGCAGCCACGTGCGGGCCGCCTCGGCGTAGGGATCGAGGTAGGCGAGACGGAAGGGGGAGGGGCCGAGAAGAGCATCCCCGAGGATGCGTCCGCGCAGGGTGTCCTGATCGGCGTGGAGGACGAAGTGCCGCACTGGAATGGCATGGTGGGAGAGACCCGTGCTGATCTCACGCCAGTACTGCTCGACCAGGACGGTCATGGGCACCACCAGCGTGCCGCCGGTGTAGTCGAGTACGCGGCGGGCGGTTTCGACCACGAGCGGCCGCCACGGCGGCCAGTGTTGGAAGTTGTCCGTCGCGGGCAGCCCCGGGGTGATGTCCATGAGTGTCTCGCCGACCTTCTCGGCGTCGAACACCCGTGAGTCCGGGATCAGCTGCTGCACGAGTGCACTGGTCGTCGTCTTGCCTGCGCCGTGGGTGCCGTTGAGCCATACGATCACGGGACCCAACGCTAGCGTCGCGCGGGACGCGGGCGCGGCAGAACTCCGGTACTGCTTCGCCGCTTCCCGGAACCTGGCCACTGAAGCGCTCAGTCACATTGGCGCGCCTAGTGCCGCATCAGACAACGTTCGCCTCGTTTCTGATGCACCGTCCGGTTGCTGTGCTGATGGGCGCCGGACGGTCAGAATGATCACGTGGCTGAACGCGTGCAGGTCCGTGAGATCGATGACGACGAGGGCAGGCGGTTG